>NVSA01000154.1 GCA_002401045.1 Paracoccaceae bacterium | reverse complement strand
CATGGTTGCAACGCGGTCGACTTGGGCCAACAGATCAGCGATATCGGCGTTCTCAACAACTAAATCCGCAAGACCGCGGGCTTTGATCTGCCCGACACGCAAACCCGCCTCAACATCGGGATGCGGTTTATAAATGATATAAGCATCGGGATAATCATGGCGGGTCACTTTGAGCAGTTCAAAATTGCTGCCCACAACACATGTGCCGCGCTTGATCGATGCGTCATCCTCAACCTGGCCTGGCACCAGAATGATTTCTTTGTCGGTATCAGCTAGCAGGGTTGTTTGGCTCACAAGATTATATTTCGACAGCCCCAAGGACACCATGCGCTGGCGCAAATTGGCGGCACGCATCAATGCAGCCTCATCCAATGACGCGCTGGCAGTGATACAATCTTCTAAGCCGCTGGGCTTTTTCGGGTCATAGTAAATTCCCACATCATCAAATGCCAAAGACGCAGGCACCACCAAATTTGCCCCCAGCCCGACAGAGCGTAAAAAGCCGTCTTCAATACGGATCAGCGGAACTTGCGCCCGCGCACAGGCCGTAATCAACGCATCATCAACGCCGCCCGCCCAAGCAATGACTTGGCCGTTTGATTTTTGTGCCGCTTTAAGCGCGGTTTTTCCATCTGGGTGAAACTGCGGGGCTGTGCCGTAGGCAGATAGGTATTTCGATAAAAAACCGCGTTTCCACAACCGAATACCAACGCAATGGCTGGGCTTGCGCGTCATCTCAAAGTGACGCCGCTTCGCCTGTAATAAACGGCTTGCCCCTGCCAAATCCGTAGGCTGATCTTGCACCGTGTCATACCACTGGCAGTATTGCAGGTGCGTCGCCCAAAATAGCTGTTCTTTTGACCGGGAACCGCGCGGCAATTGCGCTGCACAGCGATCCTCGGTCAGACCAAAACCTGCGTAGAATGGCGCGCCAAAAACGACGGGTTTGTGACCTGCTAAAACCGCCTCATAGCCCATTTGTGAGGTCACACAGTAGATTTTATCAGCACGACCAAACAAATCCCAGGGCGACACTGCTTGGCTTAAAAGCTGAGTTTGCGCGTCACAATCGACGGCAGAGAAATACCCTGCACGGGTGCCCGCCTGTGTTTCAGGATGGGTTTTTATCACAATCGGCAGATCAGGATTTTCAGATTTTGCCGCCGCCAGCATCAACTGGAAGGTCTGGCCATTTGCTGCGCCTCCCGCAATCGACGCATCATTCGCCGTCTGGTCAATCACAAGGATAAACCGCGCGGGCAGATCGGCAGGCAGCGCACCTGTGGCATTATATTTCGACACATTAGCCGTTCTAAAACTGTCCAATTGCAGACTGGCTTGATCGAGATCACCCGCGCTTAAATTCGCTGATTTATCTATTAAATCAGATAGATCACTGGTTTTTTTAGTCTCAAAGTAAATCCCGCGCGCGTCCCAAATCAGCCCAACGGCTTGCTCACCCTCGCGCCCCGTTTTAACCGAGCGCAAAAAAGCATCTTCAAAGGTCACAAGCGTTTTCCCAAAGATACGCGCAATAAACTGCCCCCGCTTAGTCGCACCGCCACGCCCCCAAACACCAACAACATCATGGCCACGTAAAGGCAGACCAAAACGAGGATACCAGCCAAAGGCAGCCAGTTTCGCCCGCAGATCGCGATCAAAGAAAAAGCTAAGACTATATGTGAAAAGACGCGGCCGAGCCTTTTGCCCTGCCGCGTCCATATTAGGTTTCAAAGGCATCGAAGCGTTAGCCACCAGCGATATCGGTCAAGGATGACAACGCACCAGCGGTTCCCGTCAACACACTGAGTGTTTTTGTCCACTGAACATAAGGCGCTTCGGTAACGTAGATGGTATCGCCATCGCGAATTTCAAAATCACGCCCCAAAAATACGCCCGTAGGATCGGTCAGGTTTAGCACATAAGCAAAGCGTTTTGAGGTGACAAAATCACTGCGACCCAAAACACGGTTGGCATATTCTGCGCTCTCGTCACGGAAAATAAAGATACCCGTTGGATCCGCCAAATTGGTGTTCAAACCACCCATATAAGCAATCGCTTCGATCGCGGATATTTCAGGGGCTGGGAATTCAACCAAAGACTGACGTCCCGTAGCACCAAGGGCGGTAAAGCGACGCTTGTCTTCTTTGACCAAAATACGGTCGCCTGGACGCAGGGCAATGTCTTGCTTGTTGCTGGCGTATAGATCTTCCAGCCAAACCGTGCCTTTTTGCGATCCACGGATCACCGTCACGCGGGTATTTTCAGGCTCGGACACAACGCCGCCAGCCTTGGCAATCATTGAGGACAAGGTTGCGGTTGAAGCTTGGATCGAGAAAACCCCTGCCGCCGCCGTACCAACAATTGAAATTGTAGCCCCGTCGCCAGGCAGACGGCTAACCATCACTTGGGGGTCTGGTGTTTGGGCATCTAATTTGCGTGTGATAACGCCGCGTAATGCTTCGGGTGTGTTCCCCGCCGCTTTGATGCGTCCTGCGTATGGCACAAAAATATAACCCGCTTGGTCGACCTGAATTTCGGTCAGTGTTGACGGAACCCCGGCAACCCCCAACAGGCCTTCTTCGACGTTTTCATAAACCGTCAATGCCAAAACATCGCCGCGACGAATGGTGTCTGTACCAATGCGTCCCGCGTTTTGAAACTTGGTATCAAACCCAACTGTTGGGGCCCGTTTGGTTGCCTCGATCACGCGATCATTTACAGAAATGATAAAGGCATTGCCTTTTTTCTGAACGGATCCTGCGAAAATTTCACGTTTATTGGGGCCTGTTCGTGGCAACCCGCAAGCTGCAATCGAAAACGCCAATAGGAATAGAGCCGTTTTATTGGCTATGGTAGTACTGCGACGTGACATGTGTCTGCCCTTCTCGTCTAATCTGCCTCGGTAATCTTTTTCTTTTGAATCTAAAAGATTTTTTACGCCTTGGCTAGGTTTTGTTGAGATCAGGTCTTTCCAAGGTGCGACTGTTGCACAGGTGCCGCGCTTGTTTTTGTCAATATATCGTAGGTAGTGTCACGATTCAGGATCAAATCCACCAATTGTAGTAGAAGCCGCACACGGTTTTCACGCGAATAATATCCGCCTGGAATTTGCGATGTTGCCAATAAATACTGCCGATAATCACGATATGCTGCCAAATCTGGCTTTTTAGGTGCGCCAAAAAACGCCTCTAGTGACTGATTTGAGGTGAATTCAGGCTTATCGTAAACGCTTATTCCCAAAGCCTTAACAGGCAGGCCGCGCCACAATGCTTGCTGGGCGGCGGTGGAATTAATCGTGATCACGCTATGGGCATAGTTCAAAATTCGCGCCAGTTTGCCGCCGCGAATATAATGCACCCGCCCTGACACACCGAATTCATCGGCCAAGTCTTGCGCCACAGCGCCCAGCGGTTTTTGCTCGTCTTCAAGCGGATGCGCTTTGAATACGATATGGTGGTGCTTGGGCGCACCGCGCGCAAAGGCCGCAATCGTTTCGCGCATGAACGCAGGCATATCGGCGTAGCTTGAATATTTCTGCACGGAGGCATCATGGCTGAGTTGTAAAACCCCCAAATGATACACCACGCCGCTTTTAATCAACGCATTGGTTTGCAGACGCCGCTCAATCGCATGGGGCAGTCGGTTGAACATTTTGCGCAGATGCAATCGCAACTCACCCTTTACAGGTGTTGCGCGGTGGCTGGTGTAATTCGGGAATTTTTTGTTGCTGAACATCACATGCCAATGATAAATCGCRCCYAGCAAAATATGTTGGCGCATATCGCCCCACAGCACAGGCGCGGCAGGTTGCATCATATCGACATGYYTYAGRCCTTGGCGCATCTCGGCCACAGACATCTGCATCACAGGGGAATTGCCATTAACCCCCGTGCGTTCATAAGTTGCCCAATAGGGGCGCAAATAGCCCTCTTCAAGAAAATGTAGCGTGATCCCCCGCGCTTTGGCCTGCTGTGCGGCCTCAACATGCACGGGGCGGTGGTCGCCATAGAGTACAATATCGGTGATACCTTGATCCAGAATAGCGCTTAGATACTCAGGCCASTKCGCCATAGGTTCCGTAAAGCTCTGCCGTGYCTGTTTGCTGCGCCAAAAGAAAACATCCCCCGCATTAAAGCAAATTTTGCGTATCGATGCGCCCCGCGCGGCAATCTGTTTTGCCAACAGATATTGAAACGGCCCATGCGGGCCTTGCAAGAATAAGAACTTGCGCTCTGTGTGGCTGATGTTGCTCATATAATTTGAAGTATCCCGATTAAATGATCTGTAGCGGTTTAATCCAAATTGCACAATTTTTTAGGGCAGATATTAATGTTTTTTGGCAATTAATCATTTATGGCTTTGCAAGGCAGGAAAAACAGCCCCGCATGTCTTGCCGAGAACAAGCCAACAGGCTACATATTTACCTTGGATTGACCCAGAGGTGTGACATGTTCACAGGAATTATTACCGATATCGGAACCATCGCCAAACTAGACCAGCGCGGCGATTTACTTGCCCGCATTAACACAAGCTATGACCCCGACGGCATCGACCTTGGCGCGTCTATTGCGTGTAGCGGTGTGTGTTTGACGGTGATCGAAAAAGGCACAGATGCAGGGAATAACTGGTTTGACGTCGAAATTTCGGGCGAAAGCGTGTCAAAAACCAACATCGGTCAGCTCTGGCAACAAGGTAAGCGGATCAATTTGGAACGCGCGCTAAAAGTCGGTGATGAGCTGGGCGGGCATATCGTGTCAGGCCATGTCGACGGGGTCGCAACTGTAACGGCGATGCAGGTCGAGGGCGACAGCACCCGCGTAACGTTCAAAGTCCCCAATGATTTAGCCAAGTTCATCGCGCCCAAAGGGTCGGTGGCTCTAAACGGCACATCCCTGACCGTAAACGGTGTCGATGGTGCCAGCTTTGATGTGAATTTCATCCCCCATACCAAATCAGAAACCACATGGGGCGATATTGCGGTGGGTGATCCGATTAATCTGGAAATAGACACGCTTGCGCGCTACGTGGCACGCCTGAATGAAATGCAGGGCACCTAGATGACAACCGATTACAGCGCCGCAATATCCCCGATTGAGGATATTATTGAGGATGCCCGCAACGGGCGCATGTTCATCCTTGTGGATCATGAAGACCGTGAAAACGAGGGTGATCTGGTGATCCCTGCGCAAATGGCTGATGCACAAGCGGTGAATTTCATGGCAACATATGGCCGCGGTTTGATCTGTTTAACCCTACCAATGAACGCCTTGATGCGCTTGATCTGCCAATGATGGCAACCAGCAATTC
>NVSA01000153.1 GCA_002401045.1 Paracoccaceae bacterium | reverse complement strand
GAGGGCGTTGTTTATGACAAAGGTGGCCTAAAAATCATCGCGATTGAGGTAGACCACGGTGAACATATCCGCCCCGCCTTTGCCTTTCGCGTTGAATACGCGGGCAAGGTTTTCATTCATTCACAAGATACCCGCTACAATGAAAACTTGATCAAACAAGCGCAAGGCGCTGATGTTTTTGTACATGAAGTTGCCGCCGCACACCCTGATGTGATCAAAGCGAACCCTGCCATAAAAGTCGCCATTAATCACCACGCAAACCCAACCGATGTCGGCAAAGTTTTTGCCCAAACGAAACCGCGCCTTGCGATGCTGACCCATCTTGTATTTCTGGGCGCTGATCCTGTCGGCATTGAAGACGTCATTGATGAGCTGGGCGAACTCTACGACGGCACGGTGGTTGTCGCCGAAGACATGATGACAATCCTGATCGGGAAAACGATTTCGATCATTCCCTACTATCGCGGCAGTAAGTAATGCCAATTTTATAACGAACTAAATATTTCTGGGAGGAAACAATGAAACACTATCGGAACTTAATGGCAGGTCTGGCACTTGCAGTATCGTTGGCACCAGTGTCAGCACAAGATTTACTGTCAGGCGAAACCAACACAGCGGGGGGGTCAATCCACGCCGCATTGGTTGCATTTGGCGAAGTTGCCAAAGATCACAACCTTGCAACAATCCAAATTCAAGACGGTCAAGTTTTAACTAAATCCATGATCAACGTGGCCACGGGGAAAACCGATATCGCAACATTGCCAACAGCCGCTTATATGCTGTTAGGCAAAGGGGCTGGGCCTTACAAAAAATTGGGTGCGGAAAAAGGCAGCGCATTGGCCGAACATGTAAAAGCCTTGATCGGCTTCACCCCAGGTATGTTTATTCCAATCGTATTTGACAAAACGGGCATCAAAACATGGGAAGATTTTCGCGGTAAACGCATTTTTGTAGGCCCGCCATCAGGTGCCGCTGCCGTGAACACAAAAACGCTGATCAAAGCTGTTACAGGGATGGAAGCTGGCGTCGATTACGAAGAAATTCGCCTTGGATGGGGCGCAGCACAGCAAGCTATGCTAGATCGTAAATTTGATGTTTATTTTACACCTGCATCTGATCCTAGCCCCCTTGTTCAGCAAATTGTTTCTGCGGGTGACGTGACTATTTTTGGCGTACCAGAATCCGTCTATACAACCGATAAATGGAAGGAAACCGCCAACCGCACAGGCACAACCCAAGCGTTGCATAGCACCAACAGCTATGAGGGTGGTGCGACTTACGCCAACGCAGATAGCGACGGAAAATTGCACATGATGGCCTTTACATTCTTTATGGGTGTGAACGCGGCAATGTCTGACAAAAAAGCCAAAATGCTGGTTGAAACATTCCTATCCAACCAAGAACTAGTGGATAAAAAAGCTGCTTTTATGCCAAGCTTACGTTTCCGCGAAGGGATCGTTGGATTAGAAGCAACCCCAGGTTTGAAGCTTCACCCAGGGGCTGTCATGGCACTAGAAGCCGCTAATATTACCATTCCTGAAAAACTTAAATAGACTAATATAGCTCGCCGTTCTGGCGGGTTATTTTATTGAAAGGGTCGCCTAATGAATACCGAACAAAACATGCGCGTCACGGCTGTGTTGCGCGTTATTGCCAGCTTAATCGCCCTCCCTGCGATTTTGCTATCATTGGCGGCCTCTTTTCCGAAACTGGGGGTTCTACCCAGTTTAACAATCGGTGAAGAAATTCTGAAACCTGTCGCTTTCTTTTGCCTGATTAGCGCCGTTATTTTATCCTATTCGCATTTCGTGCGTTTTGGTCAAAACAAATGTGCACCACAATGGGTTGGTGCCTGTATTGATGCCGCCCTGCTGGCGATTGTCGCGTTCTTTACATTCACCTATCTGCATGAAGCCATTGTAGAAAAGCCAGAGCTTTTCCCCGACTGGCTGTTACTTGATATTGATCCAATGGATCGCCTGCTATCAGGCCCGCCCGCGTGGATTTTGGTGTCCGCCCTTTTGGCGGTAGGTGCATGTTTGTACCTAAACATCAAAGTTTGGGGTTCCCCCTTGGTCATCGTTGCAATGCTTGCGGCCAGCTATGCTATTTTAGCCACGTTTTCCAGCCACTTTAACTGGGCACCTGACAACGTGTTTTTGAACTACCCTTTGGCGGCAAATGACCCTGGTTCAGAACTGCGCAAGTATCTTATTATTGGCGACGCACATTCACTGTTGGGAACATTTACCTCAATCTTGTTGCGCATCGTGTTGCCGTTTGTAATCTTAGGCAGCTTGTTTTCCGCCACTGGTGGTGGAAAATCCCTGATCAAACTTGCCTTTAAGATGACGAAGAACACCAGAGGTGGCCCAGCACATGGTGCCATTGTAGCGTCCTCCCTCTTTGGTACCGTTTCTGGTGGGCCTGTTGTAAATGTGCTGGCAACAGGTGTTTTAACAATCCCCATGATGCTAAACCAAAAGTTCACCAAAACATTCGCAGGCGGGGTTGAGGCCGCCGCTTCTTCAGGGGGGCAAATCGTACCCCCTGTTATGGGCGTTGCCGCATTTTTCCTAGCCAATTTTACAGGCGTTCCCTATTCCAGCGTCATTATTGCCGCAATTATCCCCGCCGTTCTCTACTATCTATGCTTGATCATGACGGTCAGCCTAGAGGCAGGAAAACTAGGTATGGAACCGATGGGACAATTACCTGAAGAATACCAAATGAAGCGACAGGACTGGGCTAATTTAGCGATTATTTTCATCCCGATCATGGTTATCATCACTGTTCTGGCAAGCGAGGCTTTCACTGTTGCCGCCGCTGGTATTTTTGCCTTACTCACCTTGATCCCGCTTTCCTTTATCGACCCCGATGTGCGCGCAAAACCGAGCATGTTATTATCAGCATTCAGCGACGCGGCTATTACCGCAGGTAAAATCCTGCTGTTATTTACCGCCGTTGCCATCGTCGACAGCTCCCTAAGTGCCATCGGTTTTNCCCAACTCATTCGGCGCGTTTATATCATCGCTGACCAAGGGCGGGGTGKCCGTCTTTGGCATGGAACTTAACGGCGGGCTTTATTTGTTGCTCGTTCTAACAATGACCATGATTGCCGCACTCATCCTTGGAATGGGGATGCCAACATTACCCGCCTATGCTAATATCGCCATCGTTATGGCCAGCGGCTTAACGGGATTGGGATTGTCGGTATTCACCGCCAACATGTTTGTATTCTACTTTGCGGTCGCATCTGCCATTACCCCACCTGTCGCCGTGGCCGCCTTTGCCGCTGCATCAATTACCAAGGCCGATCCAATGCGCACGGGTTTTACCGCTGTACGCTTAGGACTGGTCTTGTTCTTGATCCCATTCGTGTTTGCCTTCTACCCAGAACTCTTATTGATCGAGGATGCCTTTATTGCCGACCAAGTCTCAGGGGATCTGATCGCAATGCGCCCTAACGGCTTTGAATGGATAACATTCTGGTCGATCATGGCGCGGGTCATATTAGCAATCTATTTGCTRKCAKCTSCANNRTWACNYGTTACKRMCGCCNNKSSATSTAYCSAAATTTGAGGCCATCCTCAGGCTGGTCTTAGCCGTCGGATGTCTGTGCGTGCCAATCGCTATGCACGGAATATCCGTTGCCTTATCCATTATTATATTGGTTTTCGGGACTCGGTTATTTGGGACAGAACGCCCAAATCTAGCATGAATAAAACAGTCTTGATCGGCTCTTATAGCGTCGATCAAGACAACAAATAACGCTCACACACGACACATAATTCCTGCACCATCGCATCAAATTCAAGATAGCGGCTTGATTCTGGCGTGTCTTGTTCCGTGATCCAACGCCACAAGCATGAAAACACAATGCGAAAAGACATATCAAAAGCCAATTCGGGGTCAGGATGTGTCGGAGACTTAATATGCTGTTTTAAATGCGCTTTAAACGCATTGCCAATATACAAGCACGACAAGTGACCCCGCATATTAGCCTGTGGGTCGATCATACCACGCGCAATCATGCCACCCAATAACACCTCATGGGTGGCGACATGTTTAGCAAAACGTTGAACCGTATCATGGACGGCGGCAACTTCGGTGTCATAACGCAAATCTTTTGAAAATTGCTGTGTGGCCTCTTTATCCAGCCTGTTCAGGATTTCATTCTGTATCACCAAATACAGTTTTTCTTTACTTTCAAATCTTTGGTAAATTGACCCAACCGACACACCTGATAACTGGCTAATCGCTAAAATAGAAAACCCTTGATGCTTGCCATCAGACAAAAGTACAGTTCCCGCCTGAACAACTTTTTCAAAGCTTTTAACCGACCGTGCCTGTTTAGGTTCTTTGATAATTTTTTCCATGTATTTCGCTTAGGCTGTCAATCTATGCCTGTCCAGATGATTTTAATTGAATTAGAATTCTAATTCATATATACACTTTCCAGACAACGAGAAAAGCAAGTTTACGYACTGAATTCAGATGAAAACTTAGGAAATCACGCTGTGCAACGCGAATTTAAATAGAGGCTCATTCGATTATGGGCGCTGTTCTGGGAGGAATAATTATGAGTCTTCAATGGAGACCAGGTAAACGTATCGCAATTATCGGGGGGGGACCGGGCGGGGTGTCCACCGCATTGGCCTTTCACAAAAAGGGCTATGATGTTCGGGTCTACGAACTACAACCAGAACCCAAAGCAATCGGCGGCGCTGTTCTACTGAGCTCACCCGTCTTGGCTATTTTACGCAGTTACGGTGTCGATATATCCAAATTTGGCGAATACACTGTCACGCAATTCCGTAATCACAAAGGACGTGTCCGCGTTGAGATGCCTTTTAACAAAAAGGTTGAAGACCAGCTTGGTATCAAAGGCTGGCATTACGGCGTTTTACGCTCATCTGCCTTTGCTGAAATGTTCCTCGATGAGAAAGGAAGGATCCGAAACCGATCCAATCATGAGGGCGCCTTATCGATGGGGGTGCCGGGGACGGTGGCGGGTTTATTCAAAGCACATCAGAAACTGGGACGACTGCCTTGGAACTCACTGCTTGAGCCGGCGGTTCGTTTGGCTCGACAGGGATTTCCTCTGACTTGGTCTCTCCATGATGATTTCCGGCGAATGAAGAACTGGTGGAAGCGCTATCCTTCTTCTGCTGAGGTTTTCCTGAAACCGAATGGAGATGCCTATGAGCCCGGCGAAAATTGGAGGCAACCGTATCTGGCAACTACGCTCCAACGGATACAGAGGGAAGGAGCGAAGGGTTTTTACCAAGGTGAAACGGCTCGTTTGATCGCTCAGTTCATGAAGGATAACAATGGATTGATCCGTCTGAATGACCTTTCCTCATACCGGGCGATCGAA
>NVSA01000152.1 GCA_002401045.1 Paracoccaceae bacterium | reverse complement strand
CGAAGATATACCCTGCAGGCGCCAAGATCAAGTTTTCCAGATGATTTGTGGCGAATCCACCCATTATTTGTGGTGAATTGGCATGGTGGAATCAAACTTTGATAAGTTTTTTCTTAAATTTTGCATGGCCAAATAGTAAGAATATGCGTGTACTAAATTTTACAATACCTCTAAACCGATATAATGGGATAAGATTGGCATTGTTCACACTGAGCACTTTATTCTTAAACCCCAATCTTCTCGCTCAACATCCTCAGCCGATCTTTAAACATTACACCGTTGAGGATGGATTGTCCAGCTCTGAGGTTCATCATGTAATGCAGGACTCAAAAGGGTATATGTGGTTCGCGACCGATATGGGCGTAAGCCGATTTGATGGATATGATTTTCAAAATTTCTCCTTCCAGGAAGGCCTCCCCGATAACACCATTTTCAATATCTACGAAGATTGTAAAGAAAGAATTTGGTTTGTCTCCTTCTCTGGCAGGCTTTCGCTCTTTGAAGATGAAGAAGTTGTGGCTTATAAGTATAGTAATGTCCTGGAGGATGCCGTGGTCAACTTGTTTAAAGGATCATTCTATGTTGACAGGGAAGACATGGTTTATGTAAGGGTTGGATTACAAGGGTTTATAACCATAGATAAAGAAGGAGAATTGAGGAGCTACCATTTGGACAGTGCAAATACGAGCGGAATCATATACCTGGACGGCGGCGAGATTTTTTCCTATACGGGTAACCTTGGGAACGGAATTAATAATCTGAAAATCATTAAAGAGGGAGATACCACTTTTATCTCTGTAGATCAAATAAGCAGCAGGACAAACTTTAACTGTATTGAGGTTCAGAGTAACAAACTTTTATTCGCTGCAGGCCGGACTGCCTGTCTTATATCCCCCAATTTGACTTCTGAAACCCACACTATTAGCCACGACGTACTCTCTACGTTTGAAGATTTGGAAAAGGATCTTTGGATTGGAACCTATCAGGGCGGAGTTCTATTTTACAAAAACGGGCTAATTGGTGATAACCCCATGAGGTATCTGGAGGGTTTGTCCATTACTGGCATCCTTCAGGATTACGAAGGGGGATTCTGGTTTACCACCTTGGAAAGCGGGGTTTATTATCTCTCCTCCAAGTATTTTCTCAGTTATACCAAAGCCAATGGATTAAATGGCGACAAGGTGACCTGCCTGGCTTCTGATTCGGGAAATACATTATTTGCTGGGTTAAGGAATGGCACATTTTTTACAATCACCGATAGCATCATTTCAAAACAGGAGCTGAGTATGAGCGTAACTCCTTCCGTCCAAACATTGTATTTTGACCAGAATACATCAAAATTGTGGGTAGGTTCCCCCGGTTCTGATCTGATAATCGATGGCAACAAAATAGGCATAATACCTGGAATAGGTGGGTCGCATCACATTATCCAATCGGCAGATGGTTCTATTTGGATGGGAAATCACAGCAGTTTGAGGCGGCTTATAGACGAACAAATCGTGCTCACCACAGATAAAACCAAAAACCCCTTCAGAGTAACCGCACTTTATCAGGGCAAGCAAGGTAAATTATGGTTAGGCAATTTGCAGGGGCTATGGACCTTCAAAGATGGAGCTTTTACCCCGGCCTATCAATCTGACTCCCTACTTCGCTACAGAGTTTCAGATATTGATGAACTGAACGGTGATCTTTGCATTGCTACCAAGGGCGCCGGCCTGATTATTCGTCATAATGGTTCTATGGTACAACTGATTACGGAATCGTCACTATCGTCAGACAATATCAATGACATATTTATAGATGGTACGAACATTTGGCTAAGCACGAACAATGGAGTGAATAAAATACAACTAAATTTTCAAGATCCGCTGAGCTCACAAGTTACAATCTATAATACCAGCCATGGCCTGGCTTCTAATGAAGTGAATCAGGTAATCAAGTTTAAGGACAAGATCTGGGCGGCCACTAATCGGGGCCTTTCAATTTTTGATGATTATGCCAATAATTCTTCCCAAAGCGGCCCAAACATATATATTAAGGGAGTTTCAATCTCTGAATCTGATACCAATATTCTCAGCTCCTATGAGCTACCATATGATCAAAATCAAATCACAATACGCTATTTGGGCCTATCATACAGGAGCGTCGGTCAGACAGAGTATAGAGTAAAAATGAAAGGAATTGACAGCTCCTGGGTCTACACCCAAAATACTAGTATCAGATATACCACGATTCCACCTGGGTCCTATTCATTTGAGGTTGCCGCCAAAAACAGTTCTGGACAATGGAGTCCGGAACCTGCCACATTCAAATTGATCATTCGACCACCCTTTTGGAAGACCTGGTGGTTTACTCTAGCAATCATATTACTTGCGTTCACAATTGTATACCTCTTTTTCAGAATCAGGATACTTACCTATAATAGGGATGTAGTAAGAGAGTTGATGATTGAAATACTGAATAAATTTCGTCCTGCTGAGTACCTGGTAGAAAGAATTGGATCAAGTACGGTGAGCATAAATACCAGATCTATTCTTTGGATAAAGGCAGCCGACAATTATGTGGAAATAGTTACAAAGGATAAAACATACCTGGTGAGGTCAACACTTGATCAAATGTTTCAAAAATTGCCTAACAAGCTATCGTTTCTGAAAATACATCGCTCCTATATCATTCAGTTATCAAAGGTGAAATCCGTAGAGAAAAATGCGGTAAACATCAATGATAAGCGTATTCCTGTGAGTGATTCTTACAATCGCCACTTAAATATTATAAAAGAGCATTTGCTTTTGCGGAAAAAATAAGTTTTTGCGAATGGTACTGTMGCATTAATCCAATATCTAGTATCACCCGGCATCCAGAAGATCGTTTAGCCTCTTTCTCACATACCAATGTGCAATTAGCCTCGTTAATTAAAAGAGACTTGCCAAATATTGAATTCAAGCACAATCAATGCACAAGTTATATTTATCCGCTACCCTGGTTTATTTGGCTTTCCTCACTTCAATTGTCATTCTTGCAAATAATGAATGGGCCAGTTGGCTGTTCAATATCTTTGAGGGACTCCCCTATGCCGATAAGCTAGGGCATTTGTTCCTGATGGGGATCTTCTCATTCCTWTTGAAYTCAGCGCTCAGGTGTAGAGAAATAACMATAARGGGAACCRGGATCCTGCTGGGCAGCTTGATAGTTTGCATGATYGTGATAACGGAAGAACTTTCTCAGGTATTCGTGGAATCCAGAAACTCAGATCCATTGGACATGCTATTCGATGTAATGGGAATTTACCTGTTTGGGTTGTTGGCCAGGCGCTTAGGAGATACAGCCGTCAAGTCGGTGTGATAAACACACCAGGCTTCTGCCAGACGGCCAAAGGAGGTATTCCCGCTCATGGCATTAAGTAGGCCCTCTCCTTATGTGACCCGTATTGATTGGCACAAATTGTTGGCCGACCAGGGCTTTTCCCATTTGGACTACTTGTAGACAGTTTCGTATATTAAACGAGGCATTGAAAGAATTTTCGACAAAAAATAATTCAAGTACCCTTCGAGAAATGGCACGGACCATTGTTGGAGAGATACCGAAATATTTTCTGTTTTCAGTTCTAGTGTTAGAAATAATTCTAAGCTCTATATTTGAATGCAACTTTTATACTTCTAGATGCGTTATTTAGTTAAGCCTCTCCATATGTCCTCTATTTATTCATTCCAAACCATAATTCATTGCGCATGAAGAACTCTCACTTATTTCCAATTCTACTCCTAATGGGAGCATTATTAATTGTTCAATGTACAACCCTAAATTCGGGCTCTGAAATCAGCGGTAAACGACAAATTGAACGCCCATTTGACAATGTTGATATTGCCTTTATTGAATCAGAGATTAATGCTCAGGAGGGCGATATTATCTTGTTTGAGAGCGGCACAAGGATCCATGTGCCGGCAAACAGCTTTGTGGACGGGAGTGGCAAWGATGTCCAAGGTRTGGTTGAGATTACTTACAGAGAGTTTGCTAGTGCYGCAGATATACTCATCAGTGGAATACCCATGAARTATGACAGTGCTGGTGTTACSCAAGAATTTCAATCAGCAGGAATGATGGAGATTCGAGCGTATCAGGGAAATGAGGAATTGGCCCTGAAAGAAGGGAAAGAAATAACAGTGGAAATGGCTACTGAGGCAGAAGACCGTGATTATAAGAGCTACTACTTTGATAATGATGAAGGTGAATGGGTCTATAAAAGCACGGATWTYGTGATGGATAATTCTTATAGGGAGGATCTTCTGAAAAAATTGGACTTGGAGGAGCCTGAAAGTCCGGTGTACAAACCGTCGGCTTATGATCCAGACGCCTATACATTTGACCTGAATATTAATTATAAGAGGTTTCCTGAATTGAGAGATCTCAACGGGGTTATGTGGCAATACGCCTCTAATGCTGAAGAGAATAACCCAGAGAGCATCAAACTCTTAAAGGAAACGCAATGGACAAAAGTTTCTATCACTAGAGTGAAAGGTAATGATGGTGTCTTTAAGCTCAAACTAACAGACGGAAAGGCAAAATATAGTACTGTTATTTTACCTGTGCTCAGGGGACGGTCATTGGAGAAAGCTACAGAGAAGTTTAATGAATCTTTTGCAGCGTATGAAGAGAGTAAGCTTCGCATCCAGCAAGAAAAGGAGCGGATCAAACAACAAGCTAAACTCTTGAGAGTGTTCAGTGTGAGCCAAATGGGAATATATAATTATGATAGACAGCTTAAATTTGAGGACAGGGTAGAATTAGCGGCTAGATTTGATTTTGGAAAGGATGCCTCTGGTATCGACAAGGCTTTGTTGCAGAAAGGCGTCATTGTGCGACCTGTTGCTAACTATAATATGCCCACTTGTTTGCGTGTGAGTATAGGTTTACCAGAAGAGAATGAGCGGCTCCTAGTTTCGCTAAAGGAGAGTATCTAAGTGCCTAAAGTAGTGCTGGGCAGACCACTTTCTAAGGTGGTAATCATTGGTTTGGGGCTTATCGGAAGTTCTTTTGCGCGAGGCCTAAAAAAATGGGGTCTTTGTGAAGAAATTGTAGGATGCGCACGCTCTTCCTCCACTTTGGAAAAAGGGCTGGATCTGGGTGTTATTGATACCGCTGAGAAAGATTTAAGCCTTGCTGTTCAGGGTGCTGATCTAGTATTTCTTTCTATGCCTATCGGCGCTACGGAAAAAATTCTTTCCACTATTGCACCTTATTTGGGTGAAAACACCATCGTTACGGATGCAGGTAGCGTAAAAGGCTGCGTGGTCGAAGCCGCCAAGCGTGTGTTTGGTGAAGTGCCAGAAAATTTGAAATCTAAGCGCATATTGTCGCTAGACATGGCTGCGTTGGTTGCGGGTGCGAAATTCCGTGGCGAGTTTGAAGAGCGGCT
>NVSA01000151.1 GCA_002401045.1 Paracoccaceae bacterium | reverse complement strand
CGTTGGCGAATGTTGGAGCCAAGGTCACGCCACCATGATGATCATGGGCGAAGTCTGCACGCGGGCCTGTACGTTTTGCAATATTGCCACGGGTAAACCGCCCGAAGATTTAGATGTGTTTGAGCCAGGTCGCGTGGCGGCTGCGGTTAAAAAACTAGGGCTAAACCACGTCGTGGTGACCTCGGTTGACCGTGATGACATCAAAGATGGTGGTGCCGAACATTTTGCCCAAACCATTCGCGCCATTCGAAAACAAAGCCCTAAAACCACAATTGAAATCCTGACGCCTGACTTTATTCGTTGTGATAGCAGTGTGTTAGAGATCGTTGTTGAAGCACGTCCCGATGTGTTCAACCATAACCTTGAAACGGTTCCGGGCCTCTATCCAGAGGTGCGTCCAGGGGCGCGGTACTTCCATTCATTGCGATTGTTGCAACGGGTCAAAGAACTTGATCCATCTATGTTTACCAAGTCTGGTATCATGGTGGGCTTGGGCGAGAACAAGCAAGAAGTCACCCAAGTCATGGAAGACATGCGTGCGGCTGACATTGATTTTGTGACGATTGGTCAGTACTTACAACCGACCCCAAAACACCATGTTGTGGATCGTTTTGTGACGCCTGAAGAATTTAAAGCCTATGAAAAAACTGCTTATAATAAGGGTTTTTTGATGGTCTCTGCGACACCGCTAACGCGTTCCAGTTACCATGCGGGCGATGATTTTGCGAAATTGCGTGAAGCTAGAAATAAGGCGCTGTCTAAGTAGACAACGCCTTTAATTTTTTAGCTTTTATTGTTTAGCGACCTCGGCCTGTGTAGGTTTTTTTACCACCACCACCAAAAGATTTTCCACCAGAGGGTTTACCGCCGCGATGACCGCCGCCACCCTTTGGTCTGCCGCCAGACCTGCGCCCGCCGCCACCACCACCACCGCGTGGTGCTGGTTTTTCTTCGGGTGGCAGGATGGAGGCTGTGATGCCTTCAAGCTGTTCCACGGGGATTGATAGTTTCAGCAATTTTTCGATGTCACGCAGCAATTTGCGCTCATCCGGGGCGCAAAAACTGATGGCACGTCCAGAGGCACCGGCGCGGGCCGTACGCCCAATACGGTGGACATAAGATTCAGGTACATTGGGCAAATCATAGTTCACCACGATCTCGATGCCAGGAATATCAATGCCGCGTGCGGCAATGTCCGTGGCGATCAAAACAGGGGTCTTGCCTTTGCGGAATTCTTCTAAGGCGCGTTGACGTTGACCTTGGGATTTATTGCCGTGAATGGCATCTGCTTTGATGTCTTGGGTGCCCAGCCAACGTACCAGTTTATCTGATCCGTGTTTGGTGCGCGCAAAAACAATAACCCGCGAACCAGGGTGTTGTTTGATGATGCGTTCAAGGGCTAAGCCTTTGTTCATCTTGATTAAATGCATGACAGACTGGGTGACTTTTTCAGCCGTTGTTGCTTGTGGTGCAACTGCTACCTGAGCAGGATTTTTCAAGAATTCTTGCGACAACTCGCGAATGGCTTTGGGCATGGTCGCCGAAAACAACATCGTTTGGTGGTCACTGGAAATCTGTTTCAAAATCCGTTTGATCGCAGGCATAAACCCGATGTCCATCATCTGGTCGGCCTCATCCAAAACGATGTGCTCAACTTGATCGAGACGCAAAAACTTTTGGTCAACCAAATCTTCCAGACGCCCCGGTGTTGCCACCAGAATGTCGACACCGCGCGCCAATGATTGGGCTTGTCTGCGGATCGGAGCGCCGCCAATTGCAACGGCAAAATCTAGCGGTAGCTTTTTGCCCATTTCACGAATGTTCTTGTGGATTTGCATCGCTAATTCGCGGGTCGGTGACAAAACCAATATCCGTGTAGAGCGGTTTTTGCGCTCAATAGGATTGTGCAACAAATTGTGCAAAAGCGGCAATGAAAACGCGGCCGTTTTACCTGTACCCGTTTGGGCAAGACCAACAATATCACGGCCTTCAATGATGGCAGGGATTGCTTGTGCCTGAATAGGGGTCGGTTTCTCRTAGCCCAAAACCGAYARKGCTTGGACGATCATCGGRTCTAGMCCAAGGTCACCAAARGCMGTTGCATCTGATTTTGGCTTGCCTTCCATGGCTTTCGCCTCAATGCGYTCGATTTTTTTGCCCCTTGTTTTGGGGCGTGGACGGGCTTCTTCGCCTGTGAGCAGGGCAAAGTTTGCCCCTGCCTTGCGGCCTGTTTCTGTATCTGTTTGCAGATCAAATGAAAGTCGGGCACCTTCGGATAAATCTTTCAGTCCAGAGGCTTTCAAAGCCTTCATATGGATGAAAATATCCGTTTCACCTTCGTCGGGTTTGGCAAAGCCAATTCCCTTTTTGGCATCATACCAAAGCACAGTTCCTGTAAGCATATCGCTCTTTCAAAAAAGGCGCAGCCGTCAAAACAGGCGCGCGTTAAAGGCTGTTTCAGGCCGCCTGTCGCCTATTTGGGGGCTTGAATAGGTTTGATGCTTATAAGTCAAGGGCGCGATGCACAAAGGCACGCTGAGCGGCGGAATAGTTCTGGGCTGTGCGCAAAACACTACGTAAAAGAAAGCGTGTCGCAGGGTTGGTAGAGGTCACAAACTTACGACCTTGTTCCGACTGTTTCAGGGTTTTTGCCCCAATAGGGTGGCGTTGCGCCGTGTAGCCGTCCAGATCACCGCGCATGATACGACCCGCTAAGCAGGCGGCATCTGAGATCCCAAGGTTCATGCCGCGCCCGCCCACGGGGGAATGGCAGTGCGCCGCATCGCCTGCCAAAAATACCCGACCTTTTTGATAGGTTTGGGCTTGGCGTACGGATATTTTGAATTGCGCTGTGCGGCGAATATTGCTGATATCCATCGGGACGGGCAGGCTGTCTAGGCAGTCAGGGGTGTTTGATATGATCCGAAAACGCGTCGCTTCTAGCGGTGCCACAACCACGACATGTCCGTTGGGTAATAAGAATGCTTGGAATGATTTCGGGTTCTGCCAGCCCGTGGCATCGACGTCGCTGATAGACCAGTCTTGCGGTAAATCAATGCCGTTATAGGGAATATGCAAGGCGTCGCGCACGGCGGATTGTGTGCCATCCGCACCGATCACAATGTCAAAGCGAAAGGCCTCGCCCAAGATGCTGACCGAGATGCCGCTGTCGTCTTGCGCCAGTGACAAAAATTCAGCGCCATAGGTGATGTCGCCACCAAGCTCGATCAATTTATCGCGCAGGTGCTTTTCGGTTTGATCTTGTGCCAGCCCGAAAATATGATTGTTACGGCCTTTTATGCCTGTCAGTTTGATATTCGCAAAAACCTTACCGTGATCATGGGCGATGAAGCTTTCAAACGGAATGGCTTGGGCACGAATGGGGATATCGACGCCTGAAGCTTCGAATATATCCATCGAGCTGGGCAATATCCCGACTGCGCGTGACAGGTTTGACGGTGTTTTGCTACGCTCAATCACGACTGGAATAATCCCCATACGTGCTAATTCAACGGCGGCGGTTAACCCTGTGGGGCCTGCACCGACGATGAGAACACGGGGGGGATTTGTCATAACTAGAACCTTGGCATGCGCCCGCGACCTACGGGCTGGGTGGTTAGGAATTCAGGCCAACCATAGAGGTATTCGTATAGGTAGAGCAAGATACACAGAGCGATGACGCCTGCCACAAGTTTTACCGTTGTCCATGAGGGCGGGTGGTTCGCCCAGCGTTTCATGCGTAAAAGCCAGCGTAGGTTCATTCTAAAAACCGTATTTTGCCGATGTGGCTTAGGTTTCGGTTGCGTTGGGCGTAATCAATGCCGTAGCCGACAACGAATTCGTCGGGGATCTCAAATCCAATCCAGTCGGCGGTGATATCGACCTCACGGCGACTTGGTTTGTCGAGCAGGGCGCAGACCTTCAGGCGTTTTGGATCACGTGATTTTAACAAACTGATGACGTGTTTTAGGGTGTAGCCCGTGTCGACGATGTCTTCGACGACCAGAATATCGCGGCCTTGGATTTCACCGCGCAGGTCTTTTAGGATACGCACTTCGCGGGTGCTCTGCACGCCGTCGCCGTAGCTGGAGGTCTCTAAAAAGTCGACCTCAACGGGGAGATCAAGTTCACGCACCAGATCGGCGATGAAAACAAATGAGCCGCGCAACAGACCGACCACAATTAGTTTTTCTGTATCGGCAAAATATTCTGATATTTCATGCGCCAAGACCTCGACGCGGGCGGCGATAGATTTTGCCGAGATCATCGGGTCTACAACGTAGTGGGAATGGTCCATGTTTATCCTTAGGTTATGCCCCATGTTAGCAATATTATGATCTGCGACAAGATAGGGCGTGACCTTTGTCGGCAGGATGCCTAAATAAAGCCCATGCCGACCCATGCTGAAAAACGAGTGATGCCTTATTCTGCGCAACAGATGTATGATCTGATTGCCGATGTGGGATCCTATCCCGCGTTTTTGCCGTGGTGCTCTGCGGCGCGTGTTCGTGGGCAGAAAGCCAGTGGCGATCTAGAGATTCTAGAGGTTGATCTGGTGATTTCATTCAAGGTGTTTCGAGAACGATTTGGATCACGGGTGACGCTGAATTCTGCGGCGCAAAAAATCGATGTGGAATATCTGGACGGGCCGTTCAAGTACCTGAATAATCACTGGTCTTTCAGCGATTGTGAGGGCGGCTGTGAAGTTGATTTTTTCGTTGATTTTGAGTTTAAATCGAAAATCCTACAAGCCTTGATCGGGGTGGTTTTCGGCGAAGCAATGCAGCGGATTGTGGGGGCCTTTGAGACCCGTGCCAAGGTGC
Source organism: Paracoccaceae bacterium (assembly GCA_002401045.1). Lineage (GTDB taxonomy): Bacteria > Pseudomonadota > Alphaproteobacteria > Rhodobacterales > Rhodobacteraceae > Amylibacter. Next base: position 599 of record NVSA01000151.1, on the reverse strand, counting down.
TGTATGGTGGGATGTCCTAGGCAGGACACCCCTTAAGTATTTGATATCTTTATTACTTACAGTGCTTAGGATGCGTGGTCATAAGCCCGTTCACCATGTGATGTAAGGTCAAGACCGTTGACTTCGTCTTCTTCAGATACCCGTATTGGAAAGATCAATGCGACCAGTTTAACCAAGATAAATGTCACAACGATTGTAAAGCCACCCACAACGGCAAGCCCGCCGAGTTGTGCCGTCCAATCAGCGTAGCCAAGCACGGCAAGCATGATGATGCCGAACATGCCGCCGATGCCGTGAACAGCAAAGACGTCTAGCGTGTCGTCGATTTTCAGAACACCTTTGACTAAGGCACACATCTCTTGGCACAACACGCCTGCGATAGCACCGATCATCATGGCTTCAATGGGGGTTACAGACCCAGAAGCAGGCGTGATCGATGCAAGCCCCGCGATGGTGCCTGTGACCATGCCAACCATGGATGATTTGCCGTATTTAATGCGCTCATACAGCGCCCAAGATAGTGAGGCGGTGGCGGCAGAAATATGCGTGACGGTAAGCGCCATGGCAGCGCCGCCATCAGCGGCCAATTGTGAGCCGCC
>NVSA01000150.1 GCA_002401045.1 Paracoccaceae bacterium | reverse complement strand
ACGACCGAGCAGTGAATGCACAGTGTTTTCTCGGCATAAAACGGATCGATATAGGCACTTGTGGTGTCCGGGATCAGTTTCATGTCTGATTCGTCGATTGATTTCCAACCCGCGATAGACGAGCCGTCAAACATGAAGCCGCCGTCGATAAAGTCTTCGTCTACTTCGTGGTTGATGACAGTTACGTGCTGTAGCTTGCCGCGTGGGTCTGTAAAGCGGATGTCGACATATTGGATGTCTTCGTCTGCGATGCGTTTGACCAGATCTTTTGCACTCATTTTAATGTTTCCTCTGAGTCAGGTTTCATGTGTTAAAAGTGATTAGGGGACTAAAGCGCTTCTACGCCTTCTTCGCCAGTACGGATACGAATAGCTTGTTCTACCGTAGAGATAAAGATTTTGCCGTCACCAATTTTTTCGGTACGCGCGGCACCGATAATAGCTTCAATGGCAGCTTCGAGTTGGTCGTCGTCTAAAACAACCTCGATTTTTACCTTAGGAAGAAAGTCCACGACGTATTCTGCACCGCGATAAAGCTCTGTGTGACCCTTTTGACGCCCAAAACCCTTGGCTTCGGTAACGGTCAGACCTTGGATGCCAACCTCTTGCAAGGCCTCTTTAACTTCATCCAATTTGAAAGGTTTGATAATAGCTTCGACTTTTTTCATTTAGCATTCTCCCTAAGTGTTTATGAAAAACTTGGGTAAACTGTTGTCGGGGAAAGCAGGGATGTTCAATTGAGGGCAGGGCGCTTGGGGGGCTGGGGAATATGATTTGCGGGTTTGTGATTAATAAATAGGCATGATGCATAATAATTAAGCATAAGTAAAATATTGCGATCCCCTGATTGCTTAAAAACAGTACGGTGATGCTGTGCCGCTAGATTTCGGTGTGATGACACGGGGGAAATAACTATTTTCACAATTGATGCATTTTCCTCTCGCCAAGCAAAAAAACATCGGCTAGAAAGCGCGGACTTTCACAGCGTAGATTAGTTGTGAATAGGAACATGTGCGGGTGTGGCGGAATTGGTAGACGCACCAGATTTAGGTTCTGGCGCCGCGAGGCGTGTAGGTTCAAGTCCTATCACCCGTACCAAGTTCCTTTTGGCTCTCTATGCCGAAAGGAACGAAATAATCTCCAACATTGCATAGCGGCAGGTGTTTTCCTTAAAACACCGAGAGCAACCATCGTCCTTATCCCTAGATTTCCAGCTTGGAAACCCACGCCAACCATGGTTCTCTACCCTGATTGAGATAGGATTTTTTTATGGCGAAGTTACACGACCCCAACAAACCTGCGCATGAGATTATAACCGTCAACGACGACGGATCAGCTCTGCGCAACGATGGTAAGACGCTAGGCGCGGCAAATGATAATGTTTACTACCGTCTGGCGACTGTGGCGGGGGAGCATAAAGACCGTCGAAATTCTTTTCAGGGTAATATCCCTTTAAACCGCCGCTATTGGAATGCTTGGGCTTGCGCGGGGGAATGGTCGACGGATAAGACGGGCATCTTGCAACCATCTGCACTATTGCAAAATATTGCACAGAGAATTGACGTAAATATTTATGATTTGAGACCTTTGAGTGGAGGCGAAATCAAGGCCGTATTGAAGCGATTAGGGGATATGGAACTCCCCGCGCATGACGCCATTGTGAACTTTATGGGGCTTCATTTTGAGCAGATGTTTGTGTTTGAAAAACATGTTGTCCTTTCAGGCACTAATTTTAACGGATCGCAGTTCAGTGATTTTGTCAATTTCAATATGGCACAGTTTGTTAATTCTTTGACAAGTTTTGAATGGGTGAAATTTAATGGTAACGTTGATCTTTCAAGAGCAGAATTTAATGGCGATGTTAATTTTCGAAAAACACACTTTGATTATATAGCCGATTTCAGAAGCGTTCAATTCAGCGGCTATAGTGGGTTCAAGAATACGCAGTTCGGTAGCTGGGTCAATTTCAACTCTGCCAAATTCAAAGCCAAAACCGATTTTACAAACGCCACCTTTAAAACCTACGTGCCAGAGTTCCATGCGGCAGAGCTGTATGACCATACGTTGTTTTCAGTGGGTGAGGGGGATGGTAAATATTGGCCGCCTGAAAAGGGTGAAGTTTTGATCGAGGGTCAAGACCCTATAAGAGTCATGCCTGCCACGAGGCAAAAGAAAGCCTACAACCGTTTGCGTCTGTTCATGAATGAAACCTTGCAGGTCGATGACGAGATGTTTTTTCATCGTCGTGAGATGGTTTGTAAGAAGCAAATCGAAAAACCGCCGATGCCGTTTATCTATGGGCTGTATCAGGTTCTGTCGGATTATGGCTATTCGATCACGCGGCCATTGGGTGGGTTATGTGCGACTTGGCTTGTGGGGTGGGTGTTTATTCTGTTCGGCTTATGGCTCAATAAAGATGTGCAGACAGCTTCGCCGATTATTAAGGCAATGGGGATTTCGTTTTCCAATGTGTTTTCCTTCTTGGGGTTTGGGCGTTCCTACCTAACGGATTACCATGGGACTATCACCCCTTGGCTAAGCTTTATCGGCGGCACTCAAACCATCCTCGGGGTCATATTTCTGTTCTTATTTGGTCTGGGGATGCGGTCTCGGTTCCGCTTGCGTTGATATCCCTTGCACCCAAGCGAAACGCGCCATAAAAGGGCGGCAGATTTTACCCATGTCTGTGGGTGTATGCCTATGGCCGCACCCCAATAAATAAGGATGACACCCATGCAGGTCACTGAAACGCTTAATGAGGGCCTTAAACGCGGCTACCAGATCATTGTCACGGCTCAAGAGTTGGCGGATAAGGTTAATGCGAAATTGCTTGAAGCCCAACCAAATGTTGAGATCAAAGGCTTTCGCAAGGGTAAAGTCCCGATGGCGATGATGAAAAAGCAGTTTGGCCCGTCTGTATTGGGTGAAGCGATGCAAGAAAGCGTCGACGGCGCGATGAACGAGCATTTTGAAAAAACGGGCGACCGTCCTTCGGGCCAGCCTGATGTCAAAATGACCAAGGATGATTGGAAAGAGGGCGACGATGTTGAGGTTGCTTTGGCCTATGAATGTTTGCCAACTATTCCTGAAACTGATTTTTCAAAATTGAAATTGGAAAAATTGGTTGTAAAGGTTGATGACGCGGATGTTGAAGAAGCGTTGAGAAACCTTGCAAAGACAGCACAGAACTTTGAAGACAAAAAAGACGGCGCAAAAGCTGAAGACGGCGACCAAGTTGTGATTAACTTCTTGGGTAAAGTTGACGACGTGGCGTTTGATGGCGGTCAAGGCGACGACTATCCGTTGGTATTGGGCTCTAACAGCTTTATCCCTGGTTTTGAGGCGCAATTGGTTGGCGCGAAAGCTGGCGACGATATTGAAGTTAAAGTAACGTTCCCAGAAGAATATGGTTCTAAAGACCTTGCGGGCAAAGACGCGGTATTTGAATGTAAAGTTACTGCTGTTAAGGGTGCTGTTGCAGCCGAAATCAACGACGAGATGGCGGTTAAATTTGGCGCTGAGAACCTTGAAGGTTTGAAGGGTCAAGTGTCCGAGCGTTTGGGTTCTGAATATGTCGGTGCGGCACGTATGGTGTTGAAAAAAGGCCTAATGGATCAATTGGATGCATTGGTTGATTTCGAATTGCCACCAACTTTGCTAGAGACTGAAGCCAACCAGATTGCGCATCAGCTATGGCATGAAGAGCATCCTGAAGTTGAGGGCCATGATCACCCAGAAATTGAGACAACTGAAGAGCACACAAAACTAGCGACTCGTCGCGTACGTTTGGGCCTATTGTTGTCTGAAGTGGGTTCTGTGAAAGAAATCAACATTACGGACGCAGAAATGCAACAAGCCGTGATGCAGCAAGCGTCACAGTATCCGGGTCAAGAACGTCAGTTCTTTGAGTTCATTCAAAAGAATGAGCAAGCCTTGCAACAGCTTCGCGCACCGTTGTTTGAAGACAAAGTGATCGATCACATTGTTGAGCAAGCAACTGTAACGGAAAAAGAGATTTCCAAAGACGATTTGCAAAAAGCAGTTGAAGCTTTRGAAGCCTAAGCTTTTCAAATAGATTAAGAAAAGGGCGCTCTTTGGGGCGCCTTTTTTGTATGGGAATGAAGGGCGCGCGACTTTCTTGATTACAGGCTCGTTCGGCTCTTGCCCTTATTCGCGCACGGCACTAATGTTTTGGTTAGACTTTTATGCGAAAAGCGCGAAACACAATACAGGCGAGCCTTATGAGAGATCCTTTAGACGTATATATGAATACCCTTGTKCCCATGGTKGTSGARCAAACTTCRCGYGGTGAACGTKCYTATGATATTTTCTCTAGGTTGTTGAAAGAACGKATTATTTTCCTTTCTGGCCCYGTGCATGAYGGCATGTCGACMYTGRTYGTGGCGCAGYTGTTGTTTCTGGAAGCCGAAAATCCRAGCAAAGAYATTGCRATGTATATCAACAGCCCTGGCGGCGTTGTGACYTCTGGTTTGTCGATTTATGACACCATGCAATATATTCGTCCAAAGGTATCGACGTTGTGCATCGGGCAGGCGGCATCAATGGGGTCGTTGTTGCTGGCAGCTGGTGAAAAAGGCATGCGCTTTAGTTTGCCAAATTCACGTATCATGGTGCACCAGCCTTCTGGCGGGTTCCAAGGTCAAGCATCTGACATTGCGTTGCAGGCTAAGGAAATTCTGGAACTGAAAGATCGCTTGAACAAAATCTATGTTAAGCATTGTGGTCAAAAACTTAAAACTGTTGAAAACGCGTTAGATCGCGATAACTTTATGACAGCCGAAAATGCCAAGGACTGGGGTTTGATCGATGAGATCGTCCAGAAACGCACAGAAGATGCGCCTGAGGCATAAAAATAAACTTGCCCGCAGGATTAAGCCAAGGTTAAGCATCTGCGGGCAAATTGAATGACATGTGATTGGCATTGTGCAGAGATAGATTCTGCCATATTGTCTATGGAATAGGGCGGTCGCGGCACGATAATGCAAAGCGATCACCAAGAAAACAGAGCGGAGTGAACATGGCAGAGTCAGATAACAGCGAGTCAAAGAACACGCTTTATTGCTCATTTTGCGGCAAAAGCCAGCATGAGGTGCGTAAATTAATTGCGGGTCCCACAGTCTTTATCTGTGATGAATGCGTTGAATTATGCATGGATATCATTCGCGAAGAGGCAAAGTCTTCGACGTTGAAAACATCCGAAGGTGTGCCAAAACCAGCTGAAATCTGCCAGTTTTTGGATGATTATGTGATTGGCCAAAGCGTGGCTAAGCGCGTGTTGTCTGTGGCGGTTCATAACCATTATAAACGCTTGAATAACTCTGATAGCAATTCTGAGATTGAGCTGTCAAAATCCAATATCATGCTGATTGGCCCTACGGGTTGCGGTAAAACTTTGCTGGCGCAAACTTTGGCGCGGGTTCTCGATGTACC
>NVSA01000149.1 GCA_002401045.1 Paracoccaceae bacterium | reverse complement strand
GCTAATATTTCATGTGTCGTTAGCGATAACTGCGCGAAAATGACCGATATTCGGCTGTTTCCTTCACCCACACGCGTGATATACAGCGCACATTCTCGCGCCATGCAGGCAATACTAAGGGATTTGTCTTTATAAAGTCCCAAGTTTTCGGCAAGACGTAGCAAAGACTGCCAAAGGAGCAATTTACATATGGAATCTGGTCGCGTTAACCCAACACAAAGGTTGGAAGACTCAGGCATTTTGGGCCTTAAAGCTGTTCACTACAACCTTCTTGAACCTGCATTGATCCAAGAAGCGCTGAAAAAAGGCGAAGGTGACTTAGGCCAAGGTGGCACATTTCTTGTTTCCACGGGCGAATACACAGGGCGTTCCCCAAAGGACAAATTCGTCGTTGATGAGCCTTCTGTAAAAGACACCATTTGGTGGGAAAACAACCCCCCCCTTGCAATGGATGCATTCGAGCAACTGAAAAAAGATATGTATGCCCATATGGAAGGCGGCGAATATTTCGTCCAAGACCTATATGGTGGCGCGGATCCAGAACACCGCGTGAATTTCCGTGTCGTGACAGAACTTGCATGGCACAGCCTATTCATCCGCACCATGTTGCGTCGCCCAGAGGCCGAAGAGCTAGACGACTTCATCCCTGGCTTCACAATCGTGAACTGCCCGTCATTCAACTCTGACCCAGCTAAACACGGCTGTCGTTCAGACGTCATCATCGCGATCAGCATGGAACAAAAACTGATTTTGATCGGTGGCACGGAATATGCCGGCGAAAACAAAAAATCTGTTTTCTCAATCATGAACTATCTGTTGCCAGAAAAAGGCATCATGCCGATGCACTGCTCTGCCAACCACGCCATTGGTGACACATCAGACACAGCCATCTTCTTTGGTCTGTCAGGCACAGGTAAAACAACACTCTCTGCCGATCCAAAACGTACTTTGATCGGTGATGACGAACATGGCTGGTCAGATACAACAACCTTCAACTTTGAAGGCGGTTGCTATGCCAAGACAATTTCATTGTCGCCAGAAGCAGAACCCGAAATCTATGCTACAACGCAAAAATTCGCCACCGTCATCGAAAACATGGTCTACGATCCTTATACTAAGGAGCTAGATTTTGAAGACGACAGCCTAACCGCCAACATGCGGTGCGCCTATCCTTTGCACTATATCTCAAACGCGTCAGAAACCGCGATCGGGGGCGTACCTAAGAACATCATCATGCTCACATGTGATGCGTTCGGCGTCTTGCCTCCAATCTCTCGCCTGACACCAGCCCAAGCAATGTACCACTTCCTATCTGGCTTTACGTCAAAGGTTGCAGGCACAGAACGCGGCGTCACAGAACCACAGCCGACATTTTCAACCTGCTTCGGCGCACCGTTTATGCCGCGTCGTCCAGAAACATACGGTGCCTTGTTGCGTGATAAAATCGCGCAAAGCGGTGCGACATGCTGGTTGGTCAACACAGGCTGGACAGGCGGCGCTTATGGCACGGGTTCACGCATGCCGATCAAAGCAACGCGCGGCYTGCTAACMGCCGCCCTAGACGGCACGCTTGCGACCGTAGACTTCCGCAAGGATGAAAACTTTGGCTTTGACGTTCCTGTTGCAGTAGAYGGRATCGACAACAGCTTGCTTGATCCAAAATCAACATGGASCGACAAAGCSGCCTATGACGCGGCAGCCACTAARTTRGTYGGYATGTTCTCRRAAAACTTCGCACAATACGAACAACAYGTCAGCGACGATGTTCTAGCGATCAAAATCGGCGGCTAATCCAGCCCCGTTAACTATTTCAAAACGCGCTTCAATTTTGAGGCGCGTTTTTTATTGTAATCTCATAAAATGATCTTAGCTTAACCCCATGTACCGCTTCATACTCATCCCCCNTACTTATCCTCTCGGCCTGTCAAAAAGACGAAACCGTGTCAGGCCAAACCTTGGACAGCGATACTWGGGTTTTGCAATCCCTCAACACCGAAACCATCACAACACAGATCACTTTRACCTTCCCCAAAGAAGGCAGCATCGCAGGACGGGCACCGTGTAACCGCTATTTCGGCACCCAAACCGCGCCGCTACCATGGTTCAGTGTCAAAAATATTGGCGCAACAAAAATGGATTGCGCTGACCTGAAGCTCGAAATTCATTACTTTGATATGCTTACAAAGATGACCCTTGCAGAAATCACCGGCAATACCTTGGTTTTAAAAAATGACGCAGGCAAYGCATTGGTCTATCAAAAACGCTAATCGTTCACTGACAACGCCAATATACGGCTCAACCGTGTATAGCTTTCGCCCGTCTCATCGTGCCAAGCATTAAACGCCCCTTGCACCTTACGCCGCGCGCCTTTGGACGTTGCCGCCCCGTCGATCACGCCTGCCCGTTGCAGGGCCGTCACCACACTGCGGCTTAGAATAAAGCTGTCCTTGCCCAAAAAGCGCAATGCATATTGCCCCGTCATACCGCCCAGCCGTTTGCCGCGATGTTTCATCACGTCCCATAGCCCGACCAGATCATGGCTCGGCCAATCTTGAAAAAATCGTGCCGCTGTGCCGTGTTCTTTCGCTAAATCAGACAGAAAAATAGCATTATCACGCACCGWCAGGATTTTAGCCGCATGGCGCACAATGCTTTTGTCTTTTAGATGCACATCAAAATCATCATCCGACATAAAAACATTACGCCCGATATCAAAGCCTTCAAACGCCGCTTCAAACCCGTCCCATTTATTTTCAACCACCGACCAGTTGAAGCCCGCTTGGAAAATGCGTAGGGAAAACTCCGACAACAAACGATCATCCGTCAGCGTCGAGATATCCCGCGCATGACTGCCCTCGCCCAGCAATTTGTCTAACGCCTCAACCCCACCTTTGCGTTCCTGCGCACGGTGTAGAATATCTTGGATGGTTTGCATCTATCCCCCCTTTTGCGCCGTCTTGGTCAGCASKSKKMYMRRYSGCRSRSKSRSWTRNGGCAWAGGMCSGKKTCYYMGWGCRSSYGMCMMRSSYKYKYMSWWRAWRYARYYKSKCSWRCSCRAASMKKTCRRYRYKWYGWWYGMAWMYGRWCTGGTATAGCCATTGCGCAAGAATGTCGGCAACGGCAACATCCGATCTGCCCAATCAGCCCCCGCCCGACGACTGACCGAACGGCCTGATTTTGGCGATACATAAATCAAGTCTTGGGTCACGCCCGTTGCCGCACAAGACGTCAAATCCAGCCCGTAGCCCAGCGCATCCAGCACCGCGAGCTCCCACACCGCATAGGCCGACAGCCACGAATGGCTGGCATTCATCGCATCGAGCAATTCAACCGTACCTTGATAAAGCGCCTTAAAAGGCAGACGTTCGGGAAAGGCAAAATTGACCAGCGAAAAAATCGACCCCATGGCAGATAATGCCAACCGATCTGATAGAATCGCCGACCGCGATTGCGTTGGCTCTAGGCGGTAAGTACCCAAATGATCCTCAAGCCGCGCGTTCCATTCAACCGCCACCTGTGTGCCCGGTTGCAATATCGGTGCCAGCCTGCGCGACGCCCCGCCGCGCACCATGCCTGCGTGCCGCCCATGTTTCTCAGTCAGAACGTCAACAATCGTTGACAGCTCGCCATGTTTGCGAACGGATATAATAATGCCTGTATCTTGCCATTCCATAGCCCGATGTTACCCGCGCAAACCGTCATCGTCGAGCAAATGCCGACCATCGCGATCCTCAACCTCAATTATCCAGATATCAGGGTCAAAACTGCGCTGTTTTGCAAGGCTCGCCTCAACATCGCGGTCAACACCTTGCGCCAGCACCGCCCAAACGCGATTGCCGTCCAGATCATAGGTACGGTGATAGGCGCAAGCCTGACCGTCCAATGTATTCAACTTAATAACAATTGCCCCCGCCGTGGCGTCACCTTTTGCCACGATAAAGGCGGGGATATTAAACATAGAGAGCCGCTTTAAATAGGCACTGACCCAAAAATCACTGGTCAGTCTTGGGGTCATTTTCGGGTGTCCGCAAAATTCAAACCCATGGCCTCAAACCGTTCAGGCTCATTTTCCCAACGGGGTCTGGCACGCACTTGCAAAAATAAATGCACTTCCGCCCCCACCAAATCTTTCAGCTCAAGGCGTGACGCCATGCTCACCGATTTAATCGTCTCGCCTTTGGGACCCAATACAATGCCTTTATGGCGTTCTTGCCCGACATAAATAATCTGTTCGATCCGCACAGACCCATCGCGTTTTTGTTCCCATTTCTCTGTCTCGACGGTTAGGAAATACGGAATTTCTTGGTGCAGTCGCAACATCAATTTTTCGCGCGTTACTTCAGCGGCAATCATCCGCATCGGCACGTCGGCAATTTGATCCTCTGGGTACAACCACGGGCTCAGCGGCATTTGTTTTGCCAGATAACTGCGCAGCTCTTGCGTCCCAAACCCTTTGACCGCAGAGATCATAAAGGTCTCTTCAAAATCGAAAGCATCGTTTAAATCTTTGGTCAGCTTCAACAGTTTTTCAGATTTCACTTTGTCGATTTTGTTGATCGCCAAAACAACCTTTTGCTTTTTGCTAACTTTGTCGCGTAGCCCCATCAAAATCATCTCGACGCCCTTGGTAATCCCACGGTGCGCCTCAACCAGCAAAACCACAACATCACTCTCATGCATCGCCGCCCAAGCCGCCGCGACCATGGCTTTGTCCAAATTGCGCCGCGTCTTAAACAGACCAGGTGTGTCGACAAAAATGATTTGCGCATTGTCTTCCAACGCAATACCGCGAATACGGGTGCGCGTGGTTTGCACCTTATGCGTCACAATCGACACTTTCGCGCCAACAAAATAATTCATCAATGTTGACTTGCCCGCATTAGGCTCGCCAATCAGCGCGGTATATCCACAACGTGTTTCGGTCATGTAGTTGCCTCTATTTTTTCTAGCAATTTAGCGGCCGCCAATTGCTGTGCATTCCGTTTTGATGTGGCGCTAGCACGCTGCGCCATACCATTATCCAATTGCGCTTCTATCTCAAAGACAGGCGCATGGTCAGGACCTGACCGTGTAATTTCTACATATTTAGGCGGCGGCATCTTTTGCGCCTGCGCCCATTCTTGCAAGGTCGTCTTGGGATCGCGGGCATCGTCATCCGCAGTCTCAATACGTTCTTTCCACAACCGCAAAATCAACTGCTTGGCCGCCTCAAAACCTGCATCTTGGTACACAGCGGCAATCACTGCCTCCATACCGTCGCCCAAGATTGCAATTTTTTTGCGCCCCCCCGACAACATCTCGGAACGCCCCAATTTCAACGCCGCCCAGGCGGAACGCCCCGACACCGAAGGCCGACCGGCGGTTTCTGCACTGTTTGATACCATCGTCACGGTGGTGTCTTGCAAACCCAATCTGGACAGCCGCATCAAGGCGATGCAGCAAACCTGGCTGGGGC
>NVSA01000148.1 GCA_002401045.1 Paracoccaceae bacterium | reverse complement strand
AAATTCTGTACACGGTTCAGACGCGCCAGAAACAGCCGCTGAAGAAATCGCATTTTTCTTCTCAGGTCTAGAATTGGTTGGCTAAACCAATTCGTCGGCAGGTGAATTATGCAGTAACTCACCGAGAGACAAGAATTGGTTAATCTTTCGATTTAACCACACCTAACATATCAAGAGCCGCATCCATCTGGGTGCGGCTTTTGTCTGTCTGGCTCAAACGGACTTTGATCGCGTCAAACTTAACGCGCAATTGATCTTTTTCAGCCCCACGACAATCTTGCCAAGGACGTCCTTGCAACCCCATCACCAGGGCATAATAGGCAATAAAATGCGGGCGGCTACCTGATTTCAGCAATTTAAAATAGGTCTCGTCAGTACCCAAATCGTGAATTTGTTGTACCGTTGTAATCCCTGCATTTTCATAAATACGATCCGTCGCAGGGCCAAGATTACGCAAGCTAGACGGCTTATCGCTCATACGCGAACAAACTCTTTCAGCGCAGCGGGATATAATTTATGTTCTTGCACCAAAACTTTGGCCGCCAGCGTATCGGCGGTATCATCTGGCGTAATCGCTACTTTAGCTTGGGCCAAAACAGGGCCGCCATCGAGTTCAGATGTCACCACATGAATGGAACATCCTGCAACCATATCGCGGGCATCAATGGCACGCTGATGGGTGTGCAGACCTTTGTATTTCGGCAAAAGAGACGGGTGGATATTGAGCATTTTCCCCGTCCATTTATCGATAAAGCTAGGGGTTAGCACCCGCATAAAGCCCGCTAAACATATGATATCAGGACTGTATTTTTCAATTACATCGTGCAGGACTGCCTCAAAGGCAACGCGGTCGCCTTTAAAGGGACGGTGATCCACCACTTGGGTATCAACGCCCAAATCAGCGGCTTTTGCCAGCCCGCCAGCGGTGTCCGAATTGGCCAAAACCAGTACAGGTTTTGCGTTACATTGCGCGTCTTGTTGCATGATCTTGACCAAGGAGACCATATTAGAGCCGCCGCCAGAGATTAAAATCGCAACCCGTTTTGTCATAAGGCGCCGTCGTAGGTAACACCTGACCCCACGGTCACAGTCCCAATGCGCACAGGCTCAATCCCTTGCGCACTAAAAATTTCTTCAATCTGCGTCGCATCGTCAGGCGCTACAATCGCGATCATGCCAATGCCGCAGTTGAATGTTTTCAACGCTTCGGCCTGTGCCAACCCAGCTTGCTCAATCAGCCAATTGAAAATCGGCAAGCGAACCCATGTATCCAGATCAATTGTTGCTCCCAAACCATCGGGCAGGGCGCGGGGCAGGTTTTCGGTCAAACCACCGCCTGTAATATGTGCCAAAGCTTTCAATTTACCTGTTTCCAGCGCCGCAACCGCAGGGCGGACATAGATTTTTGTCGGCTCTAACAAGGCATCCGCCGCCAAACCGTCGCCAAACGGGCTGGGGTCATTCCAGTCAAGTCCCGCCATTTTAACGATTTTGCGTACTAATGAATAGCCGTTTGAATGAATACCAGATGAGGGCAGGCCGATTAAAATATCACCTTGGGCCACATTGCGCGGCAAGGTCGCGCCGCGTTCCATCGCGCCCACGGCAAAACCCGCAAGGTCGAAATCTTCGCCGTCATACATGCCTGGCATTTCCGCAGTCTCGCCGCCAATAAGTGCTGTATTCGCCTGGCGACAGCCCTCGGCAATGCCGTTGATCACGTCTGTTGCCTTGTCCAGATCCAACTTGCCAGTGGCAAAATAATCCAAGAAGAATAAGGGCACAGCGCCTTGGCAGATCAAATCATTGACGCACATGGCCACCAGATCAATGCCAACCGTGTCCACACGTCCCGTATCAATGGCAATGCGTAACTTGGTGCCGACACCGTCCGTTGCAGAAACCAAAACAGGGTCGCTAAATCCAGCCGCTTTAAGATCAAACATCGCGCCAAAGCCGCCAAGCCCGTCCATAACGCCTGCGCGTTTGGTCGATTTTGCCGCAGGTTTGATCCGCTCTACCAATGCATTGCCTGCATCAATATCAACGCCCGCATCGGCATAGGTTATTCCAGTTTTCTGATCCGTCATGGCGCCCTCATTCGTTGTTGTCCCCCTTTACCCCAAGCTTTCTTAAATGAAAACACCAATGCGCCTTGACCACGGCAAAACTGCACAGTATTTCACCCGATATGGTAGGGGCCTGTAGCTCAGTTGGTTAGAGCAGAGCGCTCATAACGCTTTTGTCGCAGGTTCGAGTCCTGCCGGGCCTACCACCATACCTACCTTGGTATGGTGAGTGTCGCCTTCAACCCGCCTAAATCATCGCTGTGCAACAGGGTTAATTCGCCGCCATGACTGCGCGCAATATCTGCCGCAATCGCCAAGCCCAGACCTGATCCAGAGCCGTCATTTTGATTGCGCGACGTATCAAGACGCGAAAACGGCTCTAGCGCCACATCACGTTGATCTTTGGGAATGCCTGGGCCGTCATCTTCCACACAAAATACCACCTGATCAGCCTCAATGGTCACGCTCAAACGTTGCACATCGCCATAACGTCCCGCATTACGCAACAGGTTTTCCAGTGCCCGCTGTACCGCAGTTTCACGGCATTTGAATGTCGCATCTTGTTCCGTATCGCCGACAAAGTGCAATTCAATCGGCATATTTGCGCGCTTGAAATTACGCACCAACCGCTTTGTTAGCGCCTTAATCCCAACCGTTTGGGTCTTTTCTTCAGAATCGCCACGGGCGAATTCCAAAAATTCGGTCAGCATATTTTCCATTTCGTCGACATCACGGCCCAAATAATCAACTTCTTCGCTGGGTTCTAACAACCCCAGCGATAATTTCATCCGTGTTAGCGGGGTGCGCAAATCGTGACTAACGCCCGACAACATCATAGTGCGCTGTTCAATCTGGTTAATAATACGGGTCCGCATCGCCAAAAACGCATGTCCCGCACTGCGCACTTCACGCGCGCCACGCGGATGAAACGGAATGGACCAACCCCGCCCAAAAGCCTCGGCCGCTTCAGCCAACCGCCGAATGGGTTTGATCTGATTGTTCAAGAACAGCACGGCAATCGTKGTAAAKACAAAAGCTGTCAAAACCATTAACACCAGCAATTGATGCGGATTGCTGGCCGACGCCCGCGACCGTGMAAAYTGARATCCAACAGCGCCTTTATTGGTTGATARYGCCAAATCCACCAATTTGCGGTTCTGCGCTAAATCCACATATGCCACATCTGCAATAGACTGGCGTAATGCGTTAATCACAAAGCCACCAGACAGGTCATACCAAATCCAGCGATCTTGCTKACCCTTTAGATCAGGATTGAAATTTACGAATATATTCAATGCATTGCTGGRTTTTTGAATRTCTGTAATRGCGGCTTGTTTACTRGRRGAATCSTCAATGACACTGGCCAAATAAGAGATTTCCAACGCCACATTACGCGACATTTGATCCGACACATCGCGGTACAGACGTTCTGCAAAGGCGTAGGCCACAACGATTTGAATGATCACAACAGGCACCACTAAAATCATCATAGCACGCCCCAGCAAACTGCGCGGGGTCTTAGATTTCATCCATTTTACAATCATAGAGTAGAGTTAAGCCACAGTTTGTATCTACGCAAGTCGCAGAGCTGACTTTACGGTACTCTATTCTTAAAACGGGGGGAAATTTGGCTCCGGCGGTAGGGGTCGAACCTACGACAAATTGATTAACAGTCAACTGCTCTACCACTGAGCTACGCCGGAATACCAATGCAACATATGCTGCGAGGCCGCGTATAGCAAAGCGAATTTGGGGCGTCTATAGGGATTTTGGTAGTTTTGTATTTTTTTATGAATTGCATCAAGAACAACTGCACCTTGCGTTGCGCGTCATTCCGAATTAAGGCCATGGGGGATGAAAATAATTACAACAACCCCCGACCTAGCGGAATTCTGTCAACAAGCGGCACAGCACGACTATGTGACCGTCGACACTGAATTCCTGCGCGAGCGCACCTATTATTCAAAACTCTGTCTGATTCAGCTGGCCTATCCAGGGCAGGGCGATGAAAACGCTGTTTTGGTTGATCCGCTGTCACGTGATTTAGACCTCGCACCGCTTTACGATTTGTACCGCGATGAAAGTGTTGTCAAAGTTTTCCATGCCGCGCGCCAAGATCTCGAAATATTCTTCGTTGATAAAGGTGTTATCCCCAAACCGTTGTTCGACACGCAAGTCGCGGCAATGGTGTGTGGTTACGGCGAACAGGTGGGCTATGAAACTTTGGTGCGTAAGATTGCCAAGGAGCCGCTTGATAAATCATCGCGCTTTACGGATTGGTCTCATCGTCCGTTGTCCGAGAAACAAAAAGTCTATGCTTTGGGCGACGTTACATATCTGCGGGTGATTTATGAGCACCTTAAAGCCCAGATTGATCGTAAAAACAGGGCGTCTTGGGTGCAAGAAGAACTGGGTATCCTGACCAACCCTGCGACTTATGTGGTCGAACCAGATCAGGCATGGCGTCGGGTCAAGACTCGTAACGGGTCGGGTAAAATGCTGGCTTATGTACGTGAATTGGCGCGGTTTCGCGAAACCCATGCTAAAACCCGCAATATTCCGCGCAACCGTGTCTATAAAGATGACGCTTTGTTGGAACTGGTCGCAACCAAGCCTAAGAATATAGATCAGCTGAAACGCTCGCGCCTGTTGTTGCGTGATGCGCGCGGCGGGGACATTGCCAAGGGCATTCTAGCGGCGATTACAGCGGCGGAAAATACGGTGCCCGAAGATTATCCTATTGCGCCACTGATTGTTGAAAAGCGCAAAGGGGTCGACGGTCTGTCTGATCTGTTGCGTGTCTTGCTCAAAGCCAGCGCCGCCGAGGCCGATGTTGCCACAAAACTGATTTGTGCGACCGCTGTGTTGGATGAAATCGCCAATGGCGAGCGTGATTTGCCTGTGTTCAACGGCTGGCGCAACAAAGTATTTGGCAAACACGCCTTACTACTTTGCGAGGGCAAAGTTGCCTTATCAGCCAACGGTGATAAGGTTAAAATCATTAAAATTTAGAGAGTTACGGCAATACCTTAAGGTTAAAACCTACGGGCGTGCCGTCACTTGATTTTGTGCTGCAATCACTCGGATAGAGCGGGTTTTTGCCAAGCGGATATTTGAGATAGACGCGCCTGCATAAACCTCTTTTGACCGCTGGGTCACAGCAACATGGCCAGATGCTGGCTTATTGCCGCGAAATTCATAGGTGATCACACCGTTTTCATCGGGCAGACCGTCATTGACGGGTGCAAGCCCCACGTCGAAATAACCGACCGTACCCACCAGACCGCGCGCCTCAACCAAAGCGCCGCCACGGAAACGTTTTATTTTAACGTCCTTAACGACAGGCACAAAACCACGTGTATCTGGGGCAACTGTTAGGGTTTCTAGCGCAGTTAC
>NVSA01000147.1 GCA_002401045.1 Paracoccaceae bacterium | reverse complement strand
CATTCAAGGTCCGCATTCTTAATACCCTTTTGTGCGAAACCACCGTTGAATCCAGCTGAGAGGTTGTGCTTGTCACTAAGCTTGACTATCGCCGACAGAGCACCCAGAACTTGAGTGGTTCCAAATTCAGATTTTCCAGCTTTATCAGTGAATACCGTAAGACCTGCACCAAGTAGCACTTTGTTAATCTTATTCTTAAATATTCCACCATCAACTGAGAACATACTGGTGGTGTATGGATTTCCAATGCTTGACCATTGACTCCTGTAATTGACTATAGCTCGGATATCTCCATTAAAGAATCCAGCCTTTGATGGATTCATAAACAACGGAGTTTCATAGAACTGGGAGAAGTGAACATCTTGTGCATTCACAGAACCTGCCAACACTAATGACAATGCCGTAATACCTAGCAGGTGTTGTAGCTTTCTTTTCATATGCTTTAGTGTACCAGGGTTATATCTCCTTTTTCCTCCTGTATGGATTCATCAGAAAAGATGACCTTCACATAGAATACAAACACGCCAGGATTCATTACTGAGCCTTTGAATTGGCCATTCCATCCATTCAGTTTGTTTGCATTTTTATCTGAAAACACCTGGAAGTCTGTGTTCTCAAATACTTTCTCACCCCAGCGGTCATAGATGATAAACTTCTCTACTGTCTTAATTCCAAGTCCCTGTACAAAGATGTAGTCGTTCTCCCCATCGCCATTCGGCGAGAAGATATCTGGAACGTACAATGAGATTTTGTCATTCACAATAACAGAAATGGTATCCGAGTTCGAACAGCTGTTTGCAGCTGTACCGAACACCACATATTCCGTTGTAGTTATCGGAGTTGCCACTGTCGTTTGACAGCTGGTGCAACTCAATCCAGTTGAAGGCGTCCAGTTGTAAAAGAGCCCGCCAGAAGCGGTGACAGATACGGAGCCACCCAATGCAATGGTTTCATCTGGTCCCGCGGATATTATGGGCAACACCAGGCTGTTTACAGTTGCTGCTGCTGTTTGGATGCAACCGCTTCCATCTTCTACGGTTACAGTATAAGGCCCGGAGCTTAATCCGGTAGCAGTTGCAGTTGATTGAGTGAGAAGATCATCCCAGGTGTATGTAAAAGAACCAGCACCTCCCGTGGCTGTTGCAGTAGCACTAGCTGTGGATTCTCCCATGCAGTTGTCAGTGGCGGATGCCGCGACGACAATTGCTGCAGGTTCGCTAATCGTTACGTTTCCTGAAGATGTGCATCCAACAGCATCGGTAATATTTACTGTAAATGTTCCTAGTGCCAGTCCCAGGGCAGACATCGTTGTTTGTGCAGAAAGGTCATCCCACAAATAGGTGTATGGGCTTGTACCACCTGTAACAGCTGCCGTTCCATCGCCATCATTAGCAGCAAAGCAGGTAATATTAGTCGATGCCATTGCAACAACAATGGCTGTTGGCTCCGAAACGGTGGTATCCAGAATCGAAATGCAACCAACGCCATCTGTAATTGTGACGCTGTAAGACCCGGCAGCCAGGCCCGTAATGTCTTCAGTTGTCGCTGAATTAGACCATGCATAGGTAAGCGGATTGCTTCCTCCGAGTACAGTAATTGAAATCGTTCCATTTGCATCGCCATTACAGGCAAGGTTCACCACTGAATCCGCGGTGATAGTAGCACCTCCAATATTGCTGATGCTTACATTGGCAGTTGCCAGGCAGTTATTGGAATCTGTCACTGCAACAGTGTACGAATTAGCAGCCAGCCCAGTAGCAGTAGCCGTAGTTTGCGCAGATGGATCATTCCATATATACGTATACAGCCCAGTTCCTCCAGCAGGAATGGCCGTTGCTGATCCATCACTGACTCCACAGGCTGCATCTAGGGTCGAAGTTGTAATTGACAATGTGGTAGGTTCGGTAACCGTGAGGCTGTCCGTAGCGGTACAACCATTGGCATCTGTAACGGTTACAATGTAGGTTCCGCTGGCTATGTTTAAAAGATCATTAAAATTGGCTACAGTACCCATTGTACTATCCCCCGTGGACCATACAAAATCCCAAGGCGAGGTTCCGGTATTAAGGTTGTTTACCCCTGCGAATCCATCAACCGCACCGGCACATGTCACATGATTGTAAACAGTGGTGGCGAGAAACATCGCACTAGGATCCATTAGTACCACACTGTCTGAATTTATGCACCCGTTTGCATCTGAAACTAGAACAAAATATGTTCCGGCTGACAGGCCGTTCACTGTATGTGATGTGTCAGGAGTATTGAAAAGCGTATCCCCGGTGGACCACATATAGTTGTACGGGGTGGCTCCATAAGTAGCAAAAACGGTTGCAACCCCATTCGAATCTCCATTACATAGTACTGATGTATCCTGCACAACGCTAATGGTTACGTCCAATGGTTGTTCTACTGTTGTGCTATCTGTTGCGGTACATCCCTTGTTATCCGTTACTGTTACGTAATACGTCCCAGCCGTCAAGCCTGTAGCACTGTCAATTAGAGCAGCAGTATTAAAGGTGCTTGATCCGCTCGACCATACATAATTGAAATTGGATGTCCCACCGGCAGATGTGGTCGTAGCCTTTCCATCGGAAAACCCATTGCAGCTCGTACTGTCCGCCACTGTTGTCAAGCTTAAGGCAGTTGGTTCAGTTAGTGTAGCGGAAACTGAATCCATGCAACCATTCGCGTCGGTAATAATGGCCTTGTAAGTACCTGCCGGAATCCCAGCGGCTACCGAATCTGTTTGGTTGAAAGGGTCATCCCACAAGTAGCTATAGGGTCCTGTGCCACCTGTTGGCGTTACCGTTGCCGATCCTGTAGAGTCTCCGTTACAGCCTACCAAAGTAGAATCAGATATACTCACGCCCAATATTGAAGGCTCAGACACTGTAACAGTGGTTGAATCCATACACCCGTTATTGTCTGTTATAACTACTTTATACATTCCTGCACCAATGCCATTGGCAACAGAATCTGTTTGGTTCGAAGGGTCATCCCATTGATAGGTGTAAGGTGAGACTCCACCAGATGCATTGACCACAGCTGAACCGGTTAAGTTTGAGTTACAGTCAACATCCGCAATCGAAACAATGCTAAGACTAATGGCAGCAGGTTGAGTAATTGTGGAGGTTGCCAGCGCGATGCAGCCAGCATTGTCGGTTACCGTGGCTGTGTAAGCTCCTGCAGGAATTCCATTGGCAACTGAGTCAGTTTGAGCAGAAGGATCATCCCACAGATAAGTGAAGGGAGCCGAGCCTCCTACGGGTGTCACGGTGAGGGAGCCTGTCGAGTCTCCATTGCAAAGTACCTGGATGTTAGCGGTAATGTTTGCTGTTCCACCACCGAGGTTGTTGATGTTCTGAGAAATCGAATCCTGGCAACCGTTTCCGTCTGTTACTATAACTTGATAAGAAGCTGCTACTAAGGCGTTGGCCACAGAATCCGTCTGGGCACCAGAGTCATCCCATAAATAAGTATATGCCCCAGTACCACCACTGGGTGTGACGGTCACCATACCATCTGGAGCACCGCAATTAGCGTCAGAAAAAGCAGAAATTACCAACGTTAATGCTGGAGGCTCCGTAAGCGTAATGATATCAGAATCACTACAAGCATTCGCATCAGTAATTATGACCTGGTATGTGCCGGCCAACAATCCGGTGGCTATTGCGTTGGATTGAGCTGAGGGGTCATCCCAAAGATAGGTATAGGCTGTGGTTCCACCTGCTCCAATTGCGGTAATATCACCGGAGGTGACTCCATTGCAGATTAAATTCGTAGATGCCGTTATCGTTGCCGTTAATGCGGCTCCAGGCTGGGTAATTACAATGGTTGCTGAGTCCGAACAGCCATTGCTATCGGTGACCATTACCTCATAGGTTCCCGCGACTAATCCAGTTGCTGTTGAACCGGTTTGTGCCCCGCTGTCGTCCCAAAGAAAAGTATAAGGAGTTACCCCTCCACTGGTCGATACTGTTGCTGACCCGATGGAATCACCAAAACAAAGGATCATTGTAGAAGCCGTAATTGCCACAGTCAGGGGGGTAGGTTCAGTAATAGTTACTGATCCGGAATCTAYACATCCATTAGCATCAGTTGCTATCACCGTGTACGATCCAACKGTCAAYCCTGTAGCAATAGAGTCMGTTTGAATCGGRCTAGTATTCCAAGAGTARGTAWATGGSGGGAYTCCCARRGTGTCYACGTATACGGTTGCGGATCCAGTRCTATCAGCAAAACAAAGTACATCAACTGATGTGATCGAGTCTAYGCCACATCCTGARCAATTAGMCGATGCAAATATAAASGTGTTCGCGTCAATTTCACAYGATACGTTCGTCCACCATCCTATTTGTCCATCTGCGTAAGTTTTTATCCCGATGCTTAAATCAGCACCTTGAACACAGGTRTTTGAGGTGGTTATCTGAAAACATACTTGCCAAGTAAATCCGCTTCCAGCCTCCTGGCATTGACAAGGCCCCCCGCATTTTCCGTCCCCCCAACTCAGATTCGGGTCGTTGTTATGGGTAGGGCATGGGCCACAATTGTTGAGATAAAACCATCCCCCAGTGTGATTAACGGTATCTCCGGTAACATTATGAAGAACTGCAACACCACCGGAATCTGCAGACTCCCACACCCAAACTCCAAAACCATCCGCGGATGCTAACGGGGTTGTGGTGGTAAAAGTTGAAAGATCCCAGCCAGCGCCAAAAGAAGGGACTATTCCAGAGAACCAGTTGCAGTCAATTTTCTTATAGGGATCAATAGTGTAACAGTACTCGACTGTTGTGCCCGGTCCGTATGTTCCCGGGTTTTGTCCACCACTTGTATCTGGAGCTGGAGTTGCAGTTAACGTGTCACCCGTATTGCATGCACTGGGATCTGGAAAGCTGCGAACACATAGCTGAAAATCACCTGTATTGCCGGTTTCAGAGCTGATCACTAAAGAATACGTGGTTCCCGTAGTTGAATTGAAACCCGTTACACTTGCAGTGCTGTCTGTCCCCGTTGCACAGCCCTGAACAAAGAACGATCCGCAGTCCTCCGTCATTAATGTCATTTGAACATCTGGAAAATCGGCAGTGATCCAAAAATCCAGCTGCCCGTCAGTTGCCGTAAATGTATAGAAAACGGTCGCACCGGAGATGTCATCGCATGCATTGCCCGTAAGACTAATTGTATTGGTGCTTGCACCCGTATTGCAACCTGAAACGCATATGGTGCCGCCGCTGGTTAATACAATAGTATCCGCTAAGTTGCACTCCTCATTGGGCGGATTGTTGCATTGTGCCAAAAGAGTAAGACTGCCCAATGAAAAAAGCGTGATTAGCAGTAAAAATTTCATTGGGTATTTCACGCAGTTCTTCATTCCCGTGTCACAAAATATCAGATTACGGTTTATCTGTTTATTTAAGACAATAGAATGGAGCATTCCCCCTATGCAAGAAGGGAATAATTAGTTGCTAATCCAT
>NVSA01000004.1 GCA_002401045.1 Paracoccaceae bacterium | reverse complement strand
TGAAAATCAATGCAAATAAGAGCTACCCTAAGCTGGCACGTAGTAAGCGGATTAAGGGTGAGGTGTTGATACGCTTTAGTCTTGATCGATATGGCAAGGTGATATCGCAGTCGATTGAGAAAAGTTCAGGTTGGCCTGTGCTGGATAATGCGGCACTGCGGGTTTTGAAAAAGGTTGGAAAATTCCCGACACCGCCCAGTCATTTATCGGGGGATGAATTTACTTTGATGATCCCGATCCGTTATCGGTTTAGATAAGTAAATCTGATGTAATATCTGGCAGGGTCTTGCATCCTGCCAGCGCCATTGCGACTTCAAATTCATCGATTAAAACCCGCAACACATGCGATACCCCTTGGGCACCATTCGCGGCCAAGCCCCAGATGATCGGACGCCCGACCATGACGGCGTTTGCACCAAGGGCAAGGGCGATCAAAATATCTGTGCCGCGCCGAATACCGCCGTCAACAAAGATTGGCAAGGTGTCGCCAACCACATCTTTGATGGCAGGGAGCTGGTCGAGCGGGGTAGGGACGTTGTCCAATACGCGTCCGCCATGGTTGGAAATGGCAATGCCGCGCGCGCCGTGATCTATGGCTTTGCGCGCGTCGCTGGGCCGCAAAATACCTTTTAGAACGACGGGCAGGGGGGTCTGGGCGCAGAGCCATTCGACGTCTTGCCATGTCGGAGCGTAATGCATGAAGCGGTCAAAAATTGCGGATTCGCCTTCGCCCAATGGGGTGAATTCTGGGCTGGGAAAGTCGGCTAGGTTTACGGCAGTTATTYCGTYTGGCAGGCGAAACCCTGTTTGTTGTTCGCGGTYACGCACGCCGTTAATGGGGGCATCAACAGTGAGGAAAAYCGCGCTATARCCTGCGGCCTGTGCGCGTTGCACCAAACGCAATGTCGTTGCTTTATCGACCTGCCAATAGAGTTGAAACCAGTCGCAGTTTGATCCTGCATTATGAGTATYTTCTAGGGTGGATGAGGCTTGCGAGCTGAGAACCATTTGTGCATTTTGYGCGGTYGCKGCCATTGCSGTTGCRATYTCSCCGTCRYTATGTGCCATTTTTTGATASGCAATCGGGGCGACAACAATCGGGTGGCGCAAGGTKTTTCCCAATAAAGATTGCCGTGTMTGCCCRCCGCGTAAATCGTTTAGGACGGATGGCAAAATGCGGTGCTTTTGGGCGGCGGATAGATTGGCATTCAGGCTGATYTCATCGCCTGCGCCACCAAAGAAATAAGCCTGTGCTTGGTCGTCAAGGTTYTCAAGCGCTTGGTGATAGTAATTTTGTAGAATGCTCATGGTATCCCTGCGAGTTTTGGGCGGTAWTTTAGGGAAATATAGAGTTTTAAAGRSGATCCGCAAACAACAATTATTGGTTTTAGTTTGGTTTTGSTGTGATTTTCATAGGTATAGYTGGGCAAGCTTAAAAAATACGCACAGGGTATGGAAGTGATTAAATAATAAGCATGCAGGCTGAAACGGCTCTGTGCCGTATCGCCGTATTATTGACATAATTCTGGGYGGCACCAATGACGAGTTAGGTTTTAGGCCATGTGCGCGCTTTGCGGACRGGCCGATGCATATTTATCTAACGAAAAGGAAATGAAATGGCGTATCTTGCCCCTTCTGAATTTGTCACCAAAATGGTSGAYGCWGGCGAAKCCAAARTYTTYATGTCWACMAARGAYACMTTRATCCGKKCYTWTATGGCSGGYGCGATCCTTGCYYTKGCSGCRGCYTTYGCMATTRCGRTYAMCGTWMAMACMGGYMWMCCWWTSGYKGGMGCTRTTTTGTTCCCKGTTGGYTTTTGTMTGWTKTAYCTKTTGGGCTTTGATTTGCTAACAGGCGTGTTCATGCTGGTACCGCTGGCCTTGATCGACAAACGTCCTGGCGTCACCATATGGGGCGTTTTGCGCAACTGGGGACTGGTTTTTGTCGGCAACTTTGCGGGTGCGTTTACTGTCGCGGTGTTCATGGGGATTATCTATACTTACGGATTTACCGAAGAACCCAATGCAATCGGTCAAAAGATTGGTGTGATTGGTGAAAGTCGGACACTTGGTTATGCATCACATGGTGCGGGTGGTATGTTGACCCTGTTTATTCGTGGCGTTTTGTGTAACTGGATGGTGTCTACGGGCGTTGTAGCCGCGTTTATGTCGACCCAGGTTACGGGCAAAGTTATTGCGATGTGGATGCCGATTATGTTGTTTTTCTACATGGGCTTTGAGCACTCAATCGTGAACATGTTCTTGTTCCCATCAGGTCTGATGTTGGGTGGTGAATTTACAATCGCTGACTATTTGATCTGGAATGAAATTCCGACTGTCTTGGGCAACCTTGTGGGTGGCCTGACGTTTGTTGGCTTGACGCTTTATTCAACACACATCAARACTGGTCCTAAGCGTAACGCTGCTTAAGATACTAAAAATATTAAGCCKCGCTGGTGATTGGCGGGGCTTTTTTATGGGAGGCTGATATGGCGGATGATCTGAGYATTTCAATTGGGGCTTATTCTGATCGGGGTCGCAAAGAGATYAACCAAGATTTYCAYGGTACGCTTATCCCGCAACACCCTGTGCTTGGGATTAAGGGGATTGCCACCGCGATTGCTGACGGTATTTCCAGCAGYCARGTCAGCCAAGAGGCGTCTGAATCTGCGGTTAAAAGTTTCCTGACAGATTATTATTGTACYTCGGATGCATGGCAGGTCAAAACCGCTGCCCAGCGGGTTATTGCGGCGACGAATTCGTGGCTTCATGCGCAAACCAAGCGCAGTCARAAYGCCTATGATATGGATCGGGGCTATGTTTGTACGCTGAGTGCGATGGTTTTGAAATCACGCAGTGCGCATATTTTTCATATTGGGGATTCGCGTATTTACCGATTGTCTGGYGGKTCGATTGAACAATTAACCCAAGACCATACGGTGATTTTATCGGCRGATGAACAATATTTAGAGCGTGCGCTTGGCATGGCGGCGAATGTTGAGATTGATTATAAAATTGTTGAATTGGAGGTTGGCGATACGTTTTTGATGGCCACCGATGGGGTCTATGAATTTTCAGATCCGAAGTTTATGACGCAAACGATTGCCCAATGCGGCGGTGATCTGGATCTTGCGGCAAAGCAAATTGTAGATGAGGCGCTTAAGCGGGGCAGTGGTGACAATGTAACCTTGCAGATTGTGCGCATTGAGGCCTTGCCTGATAGCAATCAGGTTGAGTTTTTGACCTCGGCAGGTGATCTGCCGTTGCCGCCTGTGCTGGAAGGTGTGAAAGAATTTGATGGCTATAAAATCCTGCGACAGCTTCATGCCAACAGCCGTAGTCATATTTATCTGGTTGAAGATATCGAGTCGGGCGCGCGCATGGCGCTGAAAATTCCGTCGATTGATCTGCGTGATGACCCTGAATATTTAAAGCGTTTGATGATGGAAGAATGGATCGCCAAACGGCTGAATAATCCGCATGTTTTGGCGGCGGTATCTGATCTGCGGCCGCGTAAATTTCTATATGCGGTGACGGAATTTGTCGAAGGGATTACCCTGTGGCAATGGATGACGGACAATCCGAAACCTGATTTGGAAACCGTGCGCGGGATCATTGAACAGATTGCCAAGGGGCTACGGGCGTTTCACCGTAAGGAAATGGTGCATCAGGATTTGCGGCCTGAAAACATTATGATCAATGGTGACGGGACTGTCAAAATCATTGATTTTGGATCAACCAGAGTGGCGGGGATTGCCGAAGCGGCCGTGCACCATGATGATCCTATCTTGGGAACGGTGCAATATTCCGCGCCTGAATATTTTTTGGGTGAAACCGGCACAAAGCGGTCGGATTACTTTTCATTAGGTGTGATTGCCTATCAGATGTTGACGGGAAAGCTGCCCTATGGGGCGCAAGTATCGCGCAGTCGAACGCGGGCTCAGCAAAAGAAATTACAGTATATGAGCGCCCAAGATGATACGGGGCGGGTGCCTGATTGGGTCGATTTGGCGCTGAAACGTGCGGTGCATCCTGATCCGTTTAAGCGCTATGAAACCCTGTCTGGATTTTTGTATGATTTACGCCACCCGAATGCGGAGTTTTTGCGCAATGCGGGCACGCCCCTGATGGAGCGCAACCCGTTGGTGTTTTGGAAAGTATTGTCTTTAGTGCTGGGGTTGTTGCTGATCTATTTATTGGTGCGCTAAAAATTTATAGCGCATCAAAGTCTAGCACCACTTCGCTGGATTTGGCGCGTAACTGGCAGCCCAAAACGAACCCTGCATCCATTTCCCACGGCTCTAGGCTGAAGTTTTGGATCATCTCGGCGTCGCCTTTGACCAGCTTACAGCGGCAGGTTGCACACATGCCGTTGTTGCACGAATAGGGGAATTCGACGCCTGATTTTGCGGCGGCCTCAACCATCATTTGTTCACTGCCCAGTGTGAAACTGCGGGTTGAACCGTCAACAACAACACTGATTTTTGCGCCTTTTATKCCAGAGGTTTTTCGAGGTGCCGTGGCGCTGGCAACAGGGGTGCCGCCTGCGGSGGTGAAGAGTTCAAACTTGATGTTTTCTTTGTCGACACCCATGGCTTCAAGCGCGSTTGCRGCGCTTTCAATCATCGGTTGCGGCCCGCAAATATAGATGGCGCTATACTCTTTGGGGGTGATCAGGCCTTGGGTCGCCAGCGTGTCGAGCTTTTCACCATCAAGGCGKCCGTTGAACAGATCAATATCTTGGAACTCTTCGTCCATGATATGGGTGAGTAGAAACCGCGTCATRTAGCTGTCTTTGAGGTCATCAAAGGCATGGCGGAACATCACGCTGTCGGTGGTACGGTTSGCGTAGCATAATGTGACGGTGCTGTTGGGTTCATTTTCCAACACGGACCGCGCGATGGAAACCATCGGCGTGATGCCTGATCCTGCGGCGAGTAACAGATAATTATGGGTGCCGCCGATCGGTGTCATGAACCGCCCTTGCGGGGTCATCACTTGTAATGTGTCGCCCGATTTTAGGGTCAGGGCGTGATTGGAAAAAGCCCCGCCYTCAATACGTTTGACGCCGACGGATAAATTGGGGGCACCGATGGGGGARCAGATWGAATAGGATCTGCGGATGTCTTGGTCATTAATGGTGTCGCGCAGGGTCAAATATTGCCCTGGCGTGAACTGGTAGTTGGCCTGTTGATCGGTTGGGATTTCAAAGGTCAAGATAACAGCATCGGCGGTTTCGGCGACGACTGATTTAAGGGTAAGCGTGTTAAAACGGGGGGCAGCCATATGGGAAACCTCAGGTTAGATACATTTGAAATAGTCGAAGGGCTCTTGGCATGTGTCGCAGCGATAAAGCGCTTTGCAGGCGGTTGAACCGAATTCGGAAATGCGGGTTGTTTGGGTCGATGCGCATTGCGGGCAGGCAACAATTGTTTCGCCGAATAATGCGCGGATAGAATTGGACGATTGCACGGGTGGTGCGATGCCGTAGGCACGTAGTTTTTCACGACCTATGGGGGTGATCCAGTCGGTTGTCCATGCAGGGGAAATCACACGTTCGATTTTGGCCTCAAAACCCGCATCTAACAGGGCGGTTTCAATGGCTAACTCGATGGCCAAAACCGCAGGACAGCCTGAATAAGTCGGGGTGACTTTTGCGAGGGCAGTATTGTCGTCAATCAGTTCAACACTGCGCAAAATGCCCAATTCGGCAACGGTAACGGCGGGCACTTCTGGATCGAGAACAGCGGCGGCGGCATTCCATGCCGCGCGTTGACGYGTTGCGATATCAAGCGGGGCAGGGTTTACCATGACATGTTCGGATAGGTGCGTTGCACATATTGTAATTCAGCCAGCAAGAAACCCATGTCTTCGGTATGTATGCCACTGCGCCCACCTGTTTGGGCGTAGCTATCAAGGGTCGGTTCAAAGGTTGCGGTGGTACAAACTTCGCGCACTTGGTGTTCCCATTCATCGCGCAGACTTGCGGGTAGGGGAATGATGCCAGCCTCTGCGGCGGCAGTCGTGACCGCGTCGCTTTCAAACATCTCGCCGATAAGCGGTGCCAATGCCGCGTTAGCGTCAATGATACGGGCGTGACTGGTTGGGGTGCCATCGCCCAAACGGATGACCCATTCRGCGGTGTGGCGTAGATGATAGCGGCTTTCTTTGATCGCTTTGGCSGCGATGCCTGCKARRGTTTCATCGGTGCTTTGACAGGTCTTTTCCCAGAACAGAACCATATAGGCCGAGAAATAAAACTGCCGTAGCATTGTGTGGGCAAAGTCGCCGTTGGGGCGTTCAACCAGTAACAGGTTTTTATATTCCCGCTCTAAGCGCAAATACGCAAGCTTGTCTTCATCGCGGTCGCGACCTTCAACAAGGCCTGCATAGGTGTATAGGGCGCGGGCTTGGCCGATCAGATCGAGGGCAATGTTGGGCATTGCGAGGTCTTCTTCTAACATCGGGGCGTGGCCGCACCATTCGGACAGGCGATGACCCAAGATTAGATGATCATCAGCCAGTCGTAGAACGGTTTCAAATAGGATGTTTTCAGCAGTCATTACATATGCCCAACTTCGTCAGGGACTTCATAGAATGAGGGGTGACGGTAGATTTTGGATTCTGACGGTTCAAAGTTTTCGTCTTTTTGCGTTGGGTCAGAAGCGGTGATGCTGGCAGAGGGGACGACCCAAACAGATTGGCCTTCGCCGCGACGGGTGTAGACATCACGCGCGGCATGGATTGCCAGCGTTGCATCGGCGGCGTGAATGGATCCGCAGTGACGATGTGCGAGGCCATTGCGGGGACGGATGAAGACCTCCCATAGGGGGATTTCAGAACTATCAGACATGGTGTTACTCCGCTGCTACGTTTTGCGTGGCTTGTTGGTTTTTGCGTTTTTTGGCATGTGCGAGGGCGGCTTCGCGTACCCATTCGCCGTCATCCCATGCTTTTTTGCGTGCCGCGATGCGGTCTTTGTTCATCATACCGCCGCCTTTGACGACCCGCCAAAATTCATCCCAGTCAATCGGGCCAAAGTCATAACTGCCTTTGCCGTCATTTTTATCTGGGTTCCATTTAAGGTCGGGATCAGGCAGGCTTAACCCTAGATATTCAGCTTGTGGTACGGTGGCGTCGACAAACTTTTGGCGCAACTCATCATTGGTGAAACGTTTGATTTTCCACGCCATGGATTGGTCCGAATTTGTGTTGTCAGAATCGTGGGGACCAAACATCATCATGGACGGCCACCACCAACGGTTCAGCGCGTCTTGTGCCATTTCTTTTTGCTCAGGTGCGCCGTGGGCAAGGGTGACCATGATTTCATAGCCTTGGCGTTGGTGAAAACTTTCTTCTTTGCACACACGAACCATTGCGCGGGCATAAGGCCCAAAGGAACAGCGGCATAGTGGGATTTGGTTCATGATAGCCGCGCCATCTACCAGCCAACCGATGGCGCCAATGTCTGCCCATGTCGGGGTTGGGTAGTTGAAAATAGATGAATATTTTGCCCGACCGTCGAGCAATTCTTCGGTCATTTGTTTGCGGCTAACCCCAAGGGTTTCAGCGGCGGAATATAAATAGAGACCGTGGCCGCCTTCGTCTTGGACTTTGGCCAGTAGCGCGGTTTTGCGGCGCAGGGTCGGGGCGCGGGTGACCCAGTTTCCTTCGGGTAACATGCCGACGATTTCAGAATGCGCATGCTGACCGATTTGGCGGATCAATGTTTTGCGGTAACCAGAAGGCATGGGATCATTGGGTTCTATTTTTTCTTCACGGTCGATCCGCTGTTGGAATGCCGCCATAAATTCTGGCGTCTCGTCCGAGCTACTATCCGCGCCGATCAGTCCTTGTGAATACATGGTATATACCCTAATGATTTACAGACTTAATATATTACAAAAATTAGAATTTCAAGTAATATTTGTAATATAAAGCGATGGAGACCTGAAGATGACTGATTTTGGACTGCCAGAGATACAAGATTTAAAGGATCAGGTTTGTGCGGATTGGATTAACCGCTTGGATTTAAAAATCATTCTGGCGGAGAAAACCCGTGCCAAGTTTCTATGGACGGCGACAGCAGAATTATTGCGCAATGTGCATGACGGCGAAAAAATTGTGTCAGGCCAGGCGACGATGGCGGTGGCTGATACGGCATCTTTTATGACCATTTGCGGCCTTAACGGGCGATTGCGCCACTGTGTGACGGTGGATTTAAGCACGAATTTTATGCGCCCGTTGTTCGATGGCGTGATCGAATTAGAAGTGACAGCGATTGCGGCGGGGCGCAAAACGGTGACGACGCGGTCAGATTTTAAGATGCAGGGCAGTGATAAACTGGCAGCGACCGCAACAGGTGTGTTTATGTATCTGGATTAAACCGCGTGGCTAGAATGGCTAATGTTTGAGCACTTGCAGGGACTGTCCAATGCTGTTCAGAACGAGCGATAAGAGATTTGTAACATTGCGCGGTGAGAYTGTGGGCTTGGGGCATTGACCAGTTTTTTGGCTGTAGTGCCAGTGGCACAGGGGTAAAGCGCAACACCATTCTACGCCAATCATGGATCAGTAAAATGCGTGCAATCATGGCRTCTTTKGGCGGTAGGCTATTGGCTAGGCTTTGCAGGGCTGCAAATTTTGCGATGAATTTTTGCACGGCTTGTTCGRCCTGTGGCGGKGCGAGTTCTGATTTTAACCAGTCGGGGGCATGTTGCAAATTGCCTTGCATAATCATGCAGTCGAGGGCGGTTAAAGTTTTAAGCTCTGGGGTGCTTTTTGTCGTCCATAGGGCAAAGCTGTTTGTTGTGTGTAAGGCACCCAATTGGTGCAGTTTTRTGCTTAAYTCTTGGCGCTGTTTTGCGCGCAATGAAGGCAGTAATGCCAGCGTCCAATTGTTCGAYCGATCAATCTTAGGGTGGGCATAAATACGTTTTGCYGCAGGATCAAAAGCATCGCGGCCTTGGGTGCCAAAACGGTACTCACTGTTGCGACCCGTGCGTTTGGCGACGACCCACTGTTCTTTGGCAAGGCGTGAYAGGGCGGTGCGGATTGCCCCTGCCTCAATATTCATATGGTCGGTTAATTCCAATAAATCCGACATTGAAATGACACCGCCGCGCGGTTCAACCACATCGCCCAATATGGTCATGACCAGCGACCATACACGCAAGCGTCCGCTGGCATGTAGGTCGTCGATCAGAGGTTTTATAACTGGATGGCATTGCGTCATGCACCCTATTTAGGCGTGTATTCATTCATAGTCAAAAGCGTATATTGCGCGATCTGTTCGTCGTCTTGATTGGTGAGCACGACGTTCCAGCATACTTCGCCATATTCATCTGTGCGGCGGGTTTTCTTTTGGACGGTTAGGCAGACCGAAAGGCTGTCATTTGGGCTAACAGGTTTCTGGAATGAAAGCGCTTCGAGTCCTGTGTTTGCCAAGACGGGGCCGGGATTTGGTTCAACAAATAGGCCAGCGGCAAAGCTGAGCAATAAATATCCATGGGCAACACGGCCTGGAAAGAACGGGTTCGCTTTGGCGGCGGCATCGTCCATATGGGCATAGAATGTATCGCCTGTGAACTGTGCGAACTGTTCTATGTCGTCCAGTGTTATGACGCGCGGTCCTGCGCTGATGGTTTCGCCGATTGCCAGCTCATCAAAGGTGCGGGTGAAGGGATGGGCGGCTTGTATGGTTTTGGTAGATCCTTTGACCCAAGACCCTGTGATGGCGGTTAACATGTCGGGGCTGCCTTGAATGGCGGTGCGTTGCATATAATGCATGACACCGCGTATGCCGCCCAACTCTTCGCCGCCACCTGCGCGACCTGGCCCGCCGTGCACCATATGGGGTAGGGGTGCGCCGTGGCCTGTTGCTTCGGCCATGGATGTGCGGTCGTTGAAATAAAGCCGTCCGTGATAGGCGGCGGTATCCAGTACCATTTGACGGGCGACTTTTGGATCATGGGTGATGACAGAGGCCACTAATGAGCCGCCGCCACGGTTTAGTAATTCGGCGGCGTGGGATAGGTCGCGGTAGGGCATGACGGTAGAGACGGGGCCAAAGGCCTCGGTTTCATGCACAATATTGGCCGTGTCTGGATCGGCACAATGGAATAGCATGGGTGAGACAAACGCGCCTTTTTGGGCGGCCTCGCCGATGATATCACAGCTGTCTAGAGAACCATGAACCAGTTCTGCCTGGGTATTGATGAGCGCGGCCTTTTCCAAAACATCAGCTTTTTGTGCGAGGGATGCAAGGGCACCCATACGGGYTTCCTTTAGAGTTGGATCGCCAATAATTGTGCGGCTGAGGCGTTCGGATAGCGCGGCGATCACGGGTTTAACCATGTGTTCTGGCGCAAGTATGCGCCGTATTGCTGTGCATTTTTGACCAGCTTTTACGGTCATTTCRCGTGCGGCCTCTTTGATGAAGAGTTCGAATTCTGGRGCCTCAATGGTGASGTCCGRGCCTAGAACAGATGCGTTCAGGCTGTCTTGTTCGGCAACGAACCTGACCGRGTTGCGCAACAGGTTCGGGTTTGAMCGYAGGTGCAATGCGGTKTGRGCGGAGCCTGTGAAGCTGACCACATCTTGGCAKCCTAGGCGATCGAGCAAATCGCCCGTGCCGCCCATGATTAACTGAAAGGAACCTTCTGGAAAAATGCCGCTATCCACCATCAGGCGCATGCATTTTTCGGTGACATAACTGGTGTCTGTAGCGGGTTTTATGATGGCAGGAACGCCTGCAAGTAAGGTAGGGGCTAGTTTTTCTAGCATGCCCCAGACGGGGAAGTTAAAGGCGTTGATGTGAACCGCCGCACCGTGCAACGGGGTGCAAATATGTTGACCTAAGAAGGTACCGTTGCGGGAAAGTTCTTCGAGGTTTCCGTCGGTATAGATGCGCTCATCTGGCATTTCGCGGCGGCCTTTTGAGGCAAAAACCAACAATGTGCCGATGCCGCCGTCGATATCGACCTTGCTGTCGGCCAGTGTTGCCCCTGTCATGTAGGATAGATCATAGAGCACATCTTTGTGGTCTTTTAGGTAGAGCGCGAGGGCTTTGAGCATGCGGGCGCGGTCATGGAATGTTAGTTTGCGCAGGGCGGTGCCGCCTGTGGTGCGGGCAAAGTCGAGCATGGCTTGAAAGTCGAGCGCTTGTGATCCTGCCTCGGCGATCGGCTCACTGGTGACGGCGGATCGAATGAGACGGGTGTCCCCGCTGGGGGCAATCCATTTACCATTCGCGAAGCTTTCAAGTTGCATCAATCCCATTGTCATTCCTTGTGTTTTGTCGCGCGTTAAGGCGGCGGATTTTCTATTTGATATTATTATTGACCGACTGGTCGGATTATGCAAATGTTTTATCTGCTGGGAGGCGCTGTAATGGGAAATACGATTTTAGTGACGCATCACGATAGCTGGGTGGAAATTACGTTGAACCGTCCTGATCGGTTGAATTCGTTTAATGATGAGATGCATGTTGCGTTGCGTGCAGCGTTAAAACAAGCCGCCGAGGATCAAAGCGTTCGGGCGATCTTAATCACGGGGGCAGGGCGCGGGTTTTGCGCAGGCCAAGATTTAGAGGGTCGTGATCCACGCGGTGCAACCGAACCGCTTAATCTAGGTGAGACGATTGAAGAATTTTACAATCCGTTAGTGCGGCAACTGCGCGATATGGCAAAGCCTGTGATTTGTGCCGTCAACGGTGTGGCCGCAGGGGCGGGGGCGAATATCGCCTTTGCCTGTGATCTTGTTTTGGCTTGCGAAAGCGCGAAATTTATTCAGTCCTTTGCCAATGTTGGCTTGGTTCCAGATGCGGGGGGATCATGGAGTTTGACTCATTTGATAGGACCTGCACGCGCCAAAGGATTGGCGATGACGGGGCAACCTATTTCGGCGGCAACTGCCCAAGACTGGGGGCTGATCTGGAAAGCGGTTGCGGATGATTGTTTGATGGATGAAGCGCGCGCCTTGGCGGCTAAATTGGCAACGGGGCCGACCGTTGGGTTCGCGTTGACCAAGCAGGCTATTCATGCGGCGAGTACCAATTCGTTTGATGAACAGTTGGATTTAGAAGCCAGTTTGCAACAAACCTGTGGGCGGACGCCTGATTATACCGAAGGGGTGAGTGCGTTCTTAGAGAAGCGTAAACCTAAATTTGTGG
This sequence comes from Paracoccaceae bacterium, assembly GCA_002401045.1. GTDB lineage: Bacteria > Pseudomonadota > Alphaproteobacteria > Rhodobacterales > Rhodobacteraceae > Amylibacter. Next base: position 30,488 of record NVSA01000004.1, on the reverse strand, counting down.
GGCATAAATAATGGCGATGACAGACCAAGAACGGGCTGAAAAATCTGCCGCTGCTTTATGGCAGGGCGATACGGCATCACAAGATTTGGGCATCGTGATTGATACGGTTGCCCCTGGTCATGCGGTGGTATCATTGGTGATTAAAGAGCGTCATTTGAATGGTCACAAGATTTGCCATGGCGGGTTTATCTTTACCCTAGCGGACACCGCCTTTGCCTTTGCGTGCAATAGTTACAATGCCAATGTTGTGGCACAGCATAATACGATTAGTTTTCTGGCGTCGGCAAAGCTGGGCGATACCTTGATTGCTACGGCGCAGGAGGTGTCGCGGATTAAACGCTCTGGTGTTTATGACGTGATGATCCGCACAAAAGACGGCGCGGATATAGCCGTTTTTCGGGGTAACTCTCGAATGATTTCGGGCAGCCTTTTTGTTGAAGACGCGTCATAGAGAAAGATTAACCATGTATGATTTATCCCCCAAAGCTGGCGATTTAGAGCCGATTGAGACCGCTTCACGCGATGAAATTATCGCGTTACAATTGGCGCGTTTAAAAAAATCTGTGGCACATGCCTATCATAATGTCGCCCATTATAAGGCGGCGTTTGATGAGGCAGGGGTGCATCCTGATGACATTAAATCACTGGCAGATTTGGCCAAGTTTCCCTTTACGGTTAAACAAGATCTGCGCGCGAACTATCCGTTTGGCATGTTCGCAGTTCCGCAAAGCGAGATTAGCCGCATTCATGCGTCATCGGGCACAACGGGTCAGCCGACTGTTGTGGGTTATACGCAAAACGATTTGAAAATGTGGGAACAGGTTATTGGGCGTTCCTTGCGCGCGGCGGGATTGCGGCGCGGGGATATGTTGCACAATGCTTATGGTTACGGTCTGTTCACGGGCGGCTTGGGGGTTCATGGGGGTGCGCAAGCAATGGGGCTGACTGTGGTGCCTGTTTCTGGTGGCATGACCCAACGCCAAGTGCGCCTGATTGAAGATTTCAAACCAACGGGCATTACGGTTACGCCGTCTTATATGTTGTCGGTTTTGGATGAATACCGTGCGCAGAATGTTGATCCAAGGGATAGCAGTCTAAAAGTCGGTATTTTCGGGGCAGAGCCTTGGACCAATGCGATGCGTAAGGAAATAGAAGACGCCTTTGATATGCACGCGGTTGATATTTACGGGCTGTCCGAAATTATTGGGCCAGGTGTGTCGATGGAATGTGTCGAGACCAAGGACGGTTTGCACATTTGGGAGGATCATTTCTACCCTGAAATTGTTGATCCGAAAACGGGCGAAGTGCTGCCTGACGGGGAAATGGGTGAGCTGGTTTTTACCTCTCTTACCAAAGAAGCCTTTCCAATTATTCGCTACCGTACCCGCGATTTAACCCGTCTGCTACCTGGCACGGCGCGTTCTATGCGGCGGATGGAAAAAATCACGGGGCGCTCTGATGATATGATTATTTTGCGCGGTGTGAATGTTTTCCCGACACAAATTGAAGAACAGCTTTTGGCGATCAAAGATCTGGCACCGCATTTCCAAATTGTACTAGATCGCAAGGATCGGATGGATAGGTTGACCGTGAATGTGGAAGTGTTACCTGATGTATCTGACCCTGATCAGCGTCATGCGGCAGGGGTGCAATTAGCGCAGGGGATCAAAGCCTCGGTCGGGATTACGGCGAAGGTAAATGTAGGTGCGACAGGGGCAGTTGAGCGCTCGCAGGGTAAAGCGGTTCGGGTGGTTGATAACCGACCAAAGGAATAGACGGATGGCACGTACCCTAGCAAAAGATCATGGCGATAAGCGCAAAGCGATTTTGAAAACTGCGGCTAAGTTTTTTGCCGACACGGGATATGACCGCGCGGCGATGAGCCAACTGGCGGTTGCTTGTGGAATTTCCAAGGCGTCTATTTATCATTATTATGACAGTAAAGAAGCACTGCTTTATGGGATTTTAGAGCATCATCTAACCCAGCTTCTAAACTGCATTAAAGCGGTTGAGGCGGGGCAAGATGATGCACAAATTTATTTGCGTAATTTGGTGAATGCGTTGCTGTCTGCCTACCGTGGTGCGGATAGTGAACACCGTTTGCAACTAGAGGCCATGCGCTATTTGGGGGCAGAACAGCAGGCAGTTTTAGCAACGCTTCAGCGCAAAATTGTGACTTTGTTTGCCGATGCAATCCGCGCCAGTGACCCAGAGCTTTTTGCCCAGAACCCTGATGATTTACGCCCGATTACAATGTCATTATTTGGCATGCTAAATTGGTTCTATATGTGGCACCAATCTGGCAAAGGGCTGACCCGCGATGAATATGCCGATATTGCAACGGATATTCTGCTGGGTGGTTTGACGCGTCGTGCGCGTTCTAGATAGATAGTCTGATATCTGTAAGTTATCGGGCTTGTCGTGATCGGGTATCGTATAAATCGATTGGTTTATGACCCTTGGTTTAATCTAATGTTCTTATGAGGAATACTCTAACGGCGCAGGCCGTTTTTGGTGTTTGGGGAATAAATTTAAAGGAGTGTCGATGTGCGTTTAAAAGAAAAGAGTGCTGTTGTAACGGGCGGCGGCCGTGGGATTGGTCGCCAGATTGCTTTGATGTATGCACAGCAAGGCGCGCGGGTTTTAGCCTGTGACATTAACCCTAAAGCTTTGGCCGAATTGCAAGAATTTGCACAAGGTGAAGGCTTGGACATTTCGATTTGTGCCTGTGATTTAACCGACCCAAAAGGTGCGCAAAAACTGGCAGATATGGCGCAAGACCTTTTTGGTGAAGTTCATATTTTAGTTAATGCAGCAGCAATTGTAGTGATGGGCTGGATTGAGGATTTATCGGTTGAGGATTGGCACATCACGTTGCGCGGTGAAATTGATACGGTGTTTTTAGTGACCCGCGCAATCTGGCCGTTGCTTAAAAAATCAGGCGGCTCAGTGGTGAATTTTGCATCGGCAAATGCCCATGTGGCACTTAAAGGGCTACCCGCTTTGGCGCATACTGCGGGCAAGGGCGCTGTTTTGGCGATGACACGGCAATTGGCAATGGAAGGCGGGCCTGTCAATATTCGCGCCAATACAATTGCACCAGGGTTTGTTCTGACCGAAGAGACATCACAGCATTTAGATAATGATGGTCTGATGAGCCAAGTGCATGAAAAACTGATGTTAGACCGCTTGGGTACAACCAGTGATATTGGCTGGTTGGCAATCTATTTAGGGTCTGATGAAAGTGGTTACGTCACGGGGTCTGATTTTTCCATTGATGGCGGCTGCACTGCGTGGTGATCTTTGTTGCAGGGATATTTGACTATATTTAAATGTCATAAGTAGTCTATCGGCAAAACAGATTAATCATATCTCTAATATCCATTTTTATGATCATTGGATCGTGTCTAAGCTTGGGCACGCTAGAAATAATACGCCAATTTGAAGATAGACAGAGAGTAAAAATGAGCCAAAATTATTTAAAGACCCACATGTCAAAAGTTCTTGTGGTTGGGGGCGGTATTGCAGGTATGTCTGCGGCCATCCGATTGCGCGAAAATGATATTGCCGTTGATTTGGTCGATGTTGATCCAAATTGGCGGGTTTACGGAACGGGCATTACGCTTTCAGTTCTAACGATGCGGGCGCTTTGTGATTTGGGCTTTAAGGACGGGTTGTTGAAGCACGGTCATGGCCATGATGGTGTGACCTTGAATGACAAGGCAGGCAACTTGATCCAAGAGATAACTGCGAAACGGTTGTTTGCCGATGATGTGCCTGCCGAGGGTGGTGTGTTGCGGCCTGTCTTGCATAAAATGATGTCTGACCGCGTCAAGGAATTGAAAACGGATGTGCGCTTGGGGCTTTCAGTGGAAAGCTTTACTCAAGATGAAGACAGTGTCTCGGTTGTGTTCACAGATGGCACAACAGGCCAGTATGATTTTGTGATTGGGGCTGATGGGCTGTTCTCTACGATGCGTGAGAAAACGTTAGAAAATACCCCAAAGCCAAAGTTCACAGGTCAGGCATGTTGGCGTGTTATGTTTGATACGCCAAAAGATTGGCAGCAGGGACAAATGTTTTTAAGCCCTGATATTAAGGTTGGTTTCACGCCGTGTTCACCGACACGGATGTATATGTATCTGTTGGAGCATGTGCCAGATAACCCATGGCGCGAAGAGGCCGAATTGCCAAATATTTTGCGCGATCTTCTAGAGGGCTTTGGCGGGGTTGTGAGTGATTTGCGCAAAACAATTTCCGACGATGCTGAAATTGTGTACCGCCCCCTAGAAGCAATTCTGATCGATGGTGATTGGTATAATGGTCGTGTGGCTTTGATCGGCGATAGCGTTCATGCAACGACACCGCATCTTGGTTCAGGTGCGGGTATGGCTGTCGAAGATGCGATTGTTTTGGTCGATGAATTAAAAGCACATGCTGATTTGGGCGATGCGATGAAATCCTTTATGGAGCGGCGTCTGGATCGCGGCCGCTTGGTTGTTGGCAATTCATTGCGCATCGGTGAAATGGAAATGGCTGGTGACCCAATGTCCGAGCAAGCGGCGTTGATGAAAAGTTCGGTTGAGGCCATCGAAGAGCCTTACTAAACTTCTAAGACGGGGCTAAAGACCCCGTCTTATGTTGAGATTCTATGCAGAAACCTAATCGTTAATGAAACGGCTTTTAATTCTAAATAGTGCATGTTATTAATTAATCGTACGTTCAATTAAGAGTATGCCTTGTTTCTTATCTATTCATGAATTGGGGCATAGGTATTTGAAATGATGATACTTCGTGTGGTTGATAAACGGTTTTATCGAGGCTACCGAAGGTGAAGAATTAAAAATCTGCACAATTTTGTGCCTTGGAGGCTCTTATGGTTAAATATCTTAAAACGGGTGCAGAAGCATCTAATGTTGCTGCAATTGATCGTAAAGTTCGCGATGTCGTTGAGGCAACTTTGGCTGATATCGAGGCGCGCGGTGATGTCGCCGTGCGTGAATTATCAGTAAAATTTGATAAGTGGGATCGCGACGATTACCGCTTAACACCTGCCGAAATTAACGCGGCTTTGGCTGAATTGTCTGCGCAGGATATTAAGGACATTGAGTTCGCCCAAGAGCAGGTGCGCAACTTTGCGCAAATCCAGCGCGACTCTTTTAAAGATGTTGAAGTTGAAACCATGCCAGGCGTTATTTTGGGGCATAAAAACGTGCCTGTGCAAAACGCGGGTTGTTATGTTCCTGGTGGTAAATACCCGATGTTGGCTTCGGCGCATATGTCGGTTTTGACGGCAAAGGTTGCGGGTGTTCCGCGTATTATTACCTGCGCGCCGCCCTATATGGGTAAGCCTGCTTCTGCGATTGTTGCGGCACAGCAYATGGCGGGTGCCGATGAGATTTACGCGCTTGGCGGCATTCAGGCGATTGGTGCAATGGCGATCGGGACGCAAACGATTGAGCCTGTTGATATTCTTGTAGGCCCCGGAAATGCCTTTGTTGCCGAGGCTAAACGTCARTTGTTTGGCCGTGTMGGYATTGATCTGTTTGCAGGCCCTACCGAGACATTGGTGATTGCCGATGAGACTGTTGATGCAGAAATTTGCGCGACTGATTTATTGGGTCAGGCCGAGCACGGCCCTGACAGTCCTTGTGTGTTGTTGACGACATCTGAAAAGCTTGCACGCGAAACAATGGCAGAGGTCGCGCGTCTGTTAGAAATTTTGCCAACAGCGGGTCATGCACGGATTAGCTGGGAAACTTACGGCCAAGTGATTGTGGCCGATGACCATGACGAGATGATTAAGATTGCCAATGAATTGGCGTTTGAACATGTGCAAGTTATGACGGATCGCGATGATTGGTATTGGGAAAATATGGTGGATTACGGTGCCTTGTTCCTAGGGCCGCGCACGAATGTTGCCAATGGTGATAAAGTCATCGGGACAAACCATACATTACCGACGAAAAAAGCCGCGCGTTATACCGGCGGCTTGTGGGTTGGTAAATTCTTGAAAACTTGCTCGTATCAAAAAATCACCACGGATGAAGCGGCTGCCAAAATTGGCCGCTATTGTTCGCGCCTATGTATGTTGGAAGGTTTTAGCGGTCACGCGGAACAAGCCAACGTGCGGGTGCGCCGTTATGGCGGCGATAATGTGCCCTATGCAACGGGCGCAAAACCGGTGGCTGAATAATGGCATTGCCGCAAGCACCGGGTTTTGATCTGAGCGGACAACGTGCCTTGGTTACGGGCGCAGGGCGGGGCATCGGTCTGGCCTGTGCTGCGGCTTTGGCGCAATCGGGCGCGGATGTTGTTTTGGCGGCGCGGAATTTTGATGAGGTAGATGCAGGTGCCAAGGCAATCATTGCTGAAGGTGGTCGTGCATCAGCGCTGCAACTGGATGTTAGTGATATTGAAAATGTGCAGGCAAAAATTGCAGAGCACGGCCCGTTTGATATCCTTATTAATAACGCAGGCACCAACCGTCCTAAGCCGATGGATGCTGTTACGTCCGAGGATTATGATGCGGTGCTGGATTTGAATGTGAAGTCTGCATTCTTTGTGGCGCAAGCGGTTGCCAAAGGTCTGATTGACGCGAAAAAATCAGGATCCTTGATCCATATGTCGTCGCAAATGGGGCATGTTGGCGGTGTGAACCGATCACTATATTGCGCCTCAAAATGGGCGCTTGAAGGCATGTCGAAAAGCTTTGCGCTGGATTTGGCGCAATACGGCATTCGGTCAAACACAATCGCGCCGACCTTTATTGAAACACCGATGACCAAGCCCTTTTTTGAAGATGCTGATTTCTTGAAATCAGTGTTGGAAAAAATCAAACTCGGCCGCCTTGGCCAAGTGACAGACTTGATGGGGGCGGCGGTATTTTTAGCCTCAAAATCCTCAGCCATGATGACGGGCACGTCACTGGTCATCGATGGTGGCTGGACAGTTGATTAGAAAAGAGAACCCGCAAGGAGGGTAGCATGTACGAACCATTCCCAGGAAATTATATTTGGAATTTATCGACCAATCTTGCATTGATGTGTGGCGGTAATATTGGTGAAATTGACGAGGCATGTCGCCCGATCCGCGAAGCCGCTGCCAAAGGCAAAGACGCAGGCACGGCCCAGTTTTTTGATAGCTGGATGAATGTTGCGAATAAAGTGCTGGCCTCTGCCGATGCGGATTTAGCGCGCGGTCGTGATTTGTCTGCGGGTGTGAAATATCAACGCGCGGCGGGTTATTTGTTATGCGCCGAGCGGATGCAGTCGCGTGATTACGCGCCGCGTTGGGAAGCCTATAACAACGGTTTGAAATTCTTTAAAAAGGGTGTTGAGTTACAAAACCTGCCTGTAGAATTTGTAAAAATTCCTTATGAAGGCAGTTATTACACGGCGCTTTTTGTGCCTGCCAAAGGCGTTGATGGGCCTGCACCTTGTGTGGTGTCGACCAATGGTTTGGACTCGATGAAAGAACAAATCTACGGGGCAGGGAACCCAGAGGCAAACCGTATTCGGGGTGTTTCAACCTTGGTTCTTGACCAACCTGGCACGGGCGAAGCTTTGCGTAATTTGGATCACATTGGTCGCTATGATGCCGAAGCTTGGGGCACTGCCGCGTTGGAATATTTGTTGACGCGTGATGATGTCGATCCTGATCGCATTGGCATTTTCGGCCTATCCTTGGGCGGATATTTTGCACCACGTATTGCGGCGATGGAGCCGCGTTTTGCGCTGTGCTGTGTGATGGGTGCCAATCACAATTGGGGTGAGATGCAAGTCCGCCGTATGACAAATGAGGGTGAAAACCCTGTGCCGCATTATTGGGATCACGTGATGTGGGTGTTTGGCAAAGACACCAAAGAAGAATTTCTGGAATGGGCACCCAACATGGATTTGACGGGTGTTATTGCAAACATCAAATGCCCGTTTTTCGTGACGCACGGTAGTGGAGATCGCCAAATTCCTGTGGAATACGCGCATCAATCTTTTGACCAAGCAGTGAATGCGGCGTCAAAGGAAATGTTTATCACAGGTCCTGAACATTTTGAGGTTGAGCATTGCGGTGCGGATAATGGTACGTTTCTACGGGACATGATCGGTGACTGGATGTCGGAAACCTTTGCGGAGCTTGCTAAATGAGCAATCCGTTAGAGGGCTGGCAGGTCGACCCTGCGCAGATTAAATATATCGGCCATGATCTAGAACGGCCCGAATGTATTTTGGCAGAACGTGACGGCACTCTTTGGAGTGCGGACGGTCGCGGTGGCGTGATGCGCATTGATCCCGATGGCACCCAAGAATTGATCATGCAAAAGGGCTTGGCGACAAATGTCGCGACTTCTTATGAAGACCGTTATGTCAATACGGTGGGCAGCCTGCCCAACGGTTTGGCATTTGATAAAAATGGCGATTTTTTGATTGCCAATTTTGGTACTGACCGTGTCGAGCTGATGAAGCGTGACGGGGAAAGCAAGGTCTTGGTGGATAACATTGATGGCAAGCCGCTGGGCAAAGCCAACTTTGTGACCCGTGATAGTAAGGGYCGKTTRTGGCTGACYGTYACRACCCAAATGGTRCCGTGGACGGATCATGTAAAGACSAACAGYCGCGATGGTTATATTGCGCTGATCGACGAAAAAGGYATTCGCATTGTTGCRGATAACCTGTGTGGYACCAATGAGCTACGCTTTGATCCTGCCGAGGAATGGYTATAYGTTGCCGAAACCACCAGCCGTAATATTACGCGCTTTCGSGTSGATGGYGATACGCTGGTCGATCGTGARATTTACGGGCCTTCAAATGTGGGTGGCTTTTGTGAYGGCATCGCYTTTGATGCCCATGGYAAYYTRTGGTCRACATTGATTATGGCGGATCGCTTGATTGCGATCACACCGCAGGGCGACTTGCTGACGTTGCTCGATGATGGCCCCAAAGAACCCTTGGCYATACTCGATGCCGCATGGGATAAAGGCGAAGTTACCCCAGAATTAATGGGTGCTTGCGGCGGTGAAATCGCCCCTTGGATGGCCTCTATTACCTTTGGTGGCCCAGATCTGAAAACGGTTTATCTAGGGTCGCTACGAGGAAATAAAATTCCATATTTCACATCCCCAGTTGCAGGCGCACCGCTGATATATTGGTAGAAAATTTAGATCGGTAAATATTAAAAAGGCTGGGAAACATATGTTTCTCAGCCTTTTGTTTGTGCGGTGTATATTTTGATTATTGACTAGGCGCCTTATGGCGGACACTTAACCAATCTAGCTTAAATCTGTTACGCAACAGCGGCCAAACACCTTGGGGCGCAAAGAGCATTGTCAAAATTGCGGCCAGCCCAAGGGCAACAAGATACCAACTGCCTGGCAGACCGAGCACGGATGTTGTGATCTGACGAATAGCAAAGTAGATCAGCGTTCCAACAATCGGGCCTTCTAAGGTTCCGATACCGCCGATCACCACAACGAATGTCATAATCACGGTCCATTCGGCTGAAAAGGCTGTGCCAGGTTGGATGAAGTAGTTGGGTAACAAGTATAACCCGCCGACCAGTCCGACCATGCCCGCAGAAATCACATAGGCGATTAAACGGTTGCGCCAAACACTGATACCAATGGCGGCRGCGGCGGTTTCATTGTCGCGGACACACATGAGGCCCAGACCAAAACCAGAGCGYAGAAATAAGAAGCTGCCTAAAATTGTTAGGACAGCCAGYGCCCCTGCGATCCAGAATACGTGACTATAGACYTCACGTCCCAGCATTGATCCTGTGAATAAGGGCATGCCTGTGATGCCGCCCAATGCGGGGGCGCGTTGAAAGATGATAAAGATGATTTCAGCCAAAACCCAACTGCCAATTGCAAAGTAAGCRTCGCGCAATCGAAACATRAGCGGYGCTAAAATTAAGGCGGCTAGGGCGGCGGCAAGCGCACCAGCTGGTAGCATTAAAAACGGGTGTAGGTTCAGCGAGTTTGACGCGRTAAACACAGCGTATCCGCCAATSCCGAAATAGGCTTGGTGACCCAGTGACATCAAGCCTGTGTAGCCMGCCAGCAAGTTCCAKGCRGAACAGATGATCAAGACGATGAACATTTCACTGGCTAAGTTTAGTTGACCATCCGAGAGAAACCACGGTGCGATAATAATCAAAGCCGTACATAAGACGAGTGGAAAGAAGCGGGCGATAATGGCCATATTATTTGCTCCCGAACAGGCCATTTGGCCGAATGATTAAGAAAAAGAAAAACAGGATATGGGAATATAAAAGACCGCTGTTCCCATCAAAACGGAATCCGATCAACTGGGTGACCCCCAACAAGATACCTGCAAGTAAGGCACCCCAAAAGGATCCAAGTCCACCAAGCACAACAACCTCAAAGGCAATCAAAATGCGGTCGATCCCTGTATTGGGTGAAAACGATGTCCGCATCGCCAATAGAAATCCAGCGACTGCTGCCATTGCTAATGCGATGGCCATAACCAATGCGTAAATTCTTTTAGGGTTTACACCCATATGACGGGTCATTTCTGGGTTGTCAGATGTTGCGCGAATGGTGCGCCCGAGTTCAGTCTTGCGAATAAGRTAGTGCAGGCTGGCAAATAGAATGACGGATATTGCAAGGGTCAGAACAGGGAGAACGCCCATGCGAATGCCGAATACTTCAAAGGATGCCCGTGCAATATTACCTGCGTTTAGGGTCATCGGGTTCGCGCCGATTGTTTCAAGCATAATGTTACGCAGAACGAATGACAGGCCAAATGTTAGCAACATAGGTACCAATAGATTGTCGGTTTCAATGACCTTATTCATCAGTCCCATTTGGAAAACCCAACCGATCACGCCAAAAGCGATGACAACAGGGATAATCATCCAAAGCGGATGAATGCCTGGTACCTGTGCGACCATGAAGACGCCTAAATAAGCCGCCAAAACGATAAAATCGCCGTGGGCTACATTGATGACGCGCATGACGCCAAACACCAAGGCAAGGCCTAGTCCCAAGATGCCATAAAGGCCACCCAAGAAAATGCCGTTAAGAATTGTTTCAACCCAAACCATTGTAATTACTCCCCAAAATATGCAGCAGTAAGCTGATCCATATTTACATTCGTGACGTCATCTATGTGCAATGTAACTTGCCCGTGTAGAAGACAATTTAGTCGATCAGAAACTGAAATTGCGCGTTGGATGTCTTGTTCAACGATTACAATTGCCATGCCTTCACGTCTGATTTCTGCAAAACTTTTGTAGATTTGCTCAACAATGACGGGGGCTAATCCTAAGGATAGCTCGTCACATAAAAGAACTTTAGGATTGGCCATCAAAGCCCGCCCCACGGCAACCATTTGTTGCTGGCCGCCAGACAAAGTATTGACCATTTGGGCGCGACGTTCTTGCAAAATGGGAAACAGTGCGAAAACCCGTTCAAGCGTCCAAGGCCCTTTGCGGCGGTTCATCATGCCCATTTTCAAATTTTCTTCGACGTTGAGTGACGGAAACAACCGTCTGCCTTCGGGAACCATTGCAATGCCGAGTTTTGCAATTTCTTCGGGCGGCAATTGGGTCAGGTCGTGACCTTCATAGTCGATAGAGCCGTTGGTTTTTTCCACCATGCCGCACATCGCCCGCAACAGCGTCGATTTTCCCGCGCCATTTGCCCCTACAAGTGCAAAGGTTTCCCCCGCGCGGAGTTCCATATCCAAGCCAAACAAGGCTTGCATATCTCCGTAATAGGCCTCTAGCCCTTTGATATTAATCAGCGTCATCGACTTTTAGTCCCATATAGATTTCGCGCACAATTGGGCTGGCCATAACGTCATCTGGCGGGCCATCGGCGACTAATTCTCCGAAGTTTAAAACGATAATACGGTTCGCGACGCGTTTCAGTGCATGTGCGATATGTTCGATCCAAATGATCGCGTGGTCTTGTTTCAATTCGGCGATTTGTTCTACCAAGCGCGCGACTTCACCGTCGGTCAGACCTGCGCCGATTTCATCTAGCATCAACAAATGGGCGTTGGTTGCAACGGCCTTTGCGACCTCAAGATTTTTGCGGTCCAGCAAGGTTAGTGCGCCTGCCAATGTGTCTGCTTTGTCGCGCAGTCCTGTGCGATCTAGCACCGAGCAGGTCCAGTCAATGAGTTCTGATCCGCGAAAACCAGCGCCTGCGGCACCAGCTGATAAGACGTTTTCATAAACGCTGAGCCCTGCAAAAGGTTGCGGAATTTGAAAGGCGCGACCGATGCCTGCCTTTACGCGTTTATGGGCGGGGACGTTTGATAGGTTTTCACCGTTCAGCCAGATTTCCCCAGCGTCTTGGCGCAAGCTACCTGCAATCAATGAAAAGAGTGATGATTTTCCAGCACCATTGGGGCCAATTACGCCAATGCATTCCCCTTTGGAAATGGTGAAATTTACATCGTTGGCAACAACCACAGCACCGAATGCTTTGTGGATGCCAGATACCTTTAGTGTGGGTGTCATAGGTGGCTCCGAGAAAATACATATGGCGCAACAGAGTGCCCGCGCGCCATATGTTTGTTCAAGTTATTAATATTTTAGTTCAGAAAACTCTGCAGTTTTTTCAACACTTGGATCCGTAGAAACATCTACAATTTGTAGCTCATACGGGAAGTCGCCGCCACCTGTTGCCTGCCATTGGCCGCCAACTGTATGTGTCAAACCAACGCTTTTTAGCGGAGATCCTGCAAAATCAACACGACCTGCAACGGTATCGAGTGTTGTGTTTGCCAAGGCATCACGAACAGCATCTTTGTTCTTAGGATCGCCAGACTGAATGAGTGCATTCAAGCCCAACTCGAACAAAGCGTGCTCATACCCCAAAGGTTGCACCCACTGTTCGCCTGTTTCAGCTGTGTAAGCAGCAGCAACTTCTGCGGCTGTTTGATTTGTTATAGATGATTTGAACGGCATGCCAGGTGTCCACCAAACTTCGGTAGACATGCCATCGCCGCGATCGCCTAGATTGTTCACAGAAGATGGGAACAATAGACCAGCTGCGATTGTACATACTTTTGGCTCAAAGCCCATTTGTGCGGCTTGGTTCCAGAATGTTGCCATATGGTTTTCAAATGCAACGCCTGCAACAATTTCAACACCTGCCGCTTTAAAGGCAGAAATTTGTGTTGAAAAGTCATCTGTATCCAAGCGGAACAGACCTGTATCCGCAGCGATTTCATATCCAGCCCCTGTAAACGCAGGTGGGAAACCGATTTTAGGGTGGCTCATAACGCGACCCGCATCATTGTCCACGAACAAGGTGCCAATTTTCTTATTCGTATCCAACTGATCCCACATAGATGGGAAAATGCGACCCAATTCATCCGCACCAAAGAAGAAGTGGAATGTATAAGGAAAGCCAACTGCTGGGTCATATTTGCGCGAAAACGCCCAAGCCTGCCATGGACCTTGTGTCGACAAAGTTGGAATTCCACGAGCATCAGCGATTGGGCCAATAGCTGTGGCACCTTCTGCGTCATCTACCAAAATAATATCTGGGTCATCATTCAAGATCAGCTCATTGCCAACCTGCAACGATCGTGTCGGTGTTGACTGGTTGTCTTTTACAATGATTTCGACGGCGTAGGTTTTGCCACCAATCTCAATACCATTAGCGGTTGCTGCACGAATAACAGAGAGAGTGTGGTTGGTCGTTTTAGTAAAGCTTGAACGAATGCCTGATAGCGGTGCGATAAAGCCAATTTTGACTGTATCTGTTGCGGCCTGTGCCGGGCGTAACATCGGCATTGATAGTGATGCCCCAGCCAGACCCAAAGTTGCAGACGCGCGCAAGATGCCACGACGGCTCAACGGTTTGTTGAAATATKTTTTCATGTAGTCCTCCCAAAACCGATCTCGAAATGAGACTGCGGTAAATATTTGACGCAACCCTGCGCCTATGCGTAAAGAACAATTGTCTTTATGCGATTTGCTATATTTATACAAACAACCAAACAAAGGAAAAATCACTTGTGCCGAAGTCTTGTATCGCTTTTGTGGATATGTATGAAAAGTACATATCATGTTGCTTTGTTAATATGTACAATACSACGACAAACAGAAAGTTTTAATTGTGYCTAARTTGAAAAAGAATAAGTCGGGGCAAACCCGTTCTAATGGTAATAGAACCAGAACAAAAATTCTAGAATCAGCAGAATACTTATTTGGAACAAATGGTTATGATGCAGTTTCTCTTCGAGAYATTACCAAYCGTGCAGAGGTTACGCTTGCTTTAGCCAGCTATCATTTCGGCACTAAAGATCAATTATTCGCAGAGGTCGTGGCGCAACGCGCAGAGATTCTAGGCCATTTGCGGTTAGAACAATTAGCGATATTACAARAAACCAAGCAACTCGATGTGCGCTCTATTATGGCTGCCTTCATGGGACCTTTGTTCGAACAGGTGAAGTCAGATGATTCTGGCTGGCAATCTTACGTGAAAGTTTTGTCCCGAGTTGGCGAATATAATAAGTGGGTTTATTTGTTTGTTTTGCATTTCAATCCGACAGCGCTAAAGTTTATCGATGCGCTGTGCGAGGTCATGCCAACAGTGCCGCGTGATGAAGTTGTACGGGTGTTTTCGTTCACGATCCAAATTATGCTGCAAACAGCCGCGCAACATAACCGTATCGAATCCCTAACCGAAGGCGCTTTATTAGCCTCTGATTTAGACGGGGCTTATGCGCAGTTGTTATCTTTTGTGAGTGCAGGGCTGGAAAATCTTAATCAGGCGTGAATTCTGATCTGGCTTGTAATATTTCGCCCTCATGATCCGACACCCAATTAATTAAACCAATCAATTTTAATGTTAGGCCATGACCCAACTCGGTTAGATCATATTCAACACGCGGCGGTGAGGATGGATATATATGACGGGTTACAAATCCATCACGTTCTAAGGCGCGCAATCGCAGGGTAAGCATACGTTGTGAAATTGCGCCTTCGCTGGCAATCAAGGCGATAACACGTTTGAGGGTTGCATGACGGTAGGTGCCTGTGCGCAAGACGAGTAATAATAATGCGCTCCAGTTATCGCCCAATCGTGAGGGAACTTCGCGAACGGGGGCGTCTTTGTCTGGAGCGGTATCGCCCATATGTTCGGCCAGCATTAAGATGCTCGCCAACCGTGGATCATCAGTGTTAAAGCTGGGTTCGCCTACCGCAAGTGCGGTCGTAATATCGTCACGTGTTGGCATGTTTCCACCTTTTCATTTACGAATACTCTGCCAAAAAACAGGCTGTGCATTTTTGTACTGGGTCGGGGCTGTATAAACAATGCTTGTAGATTAGGGCTGTTTCGTTGTTTAAGCAACCAACCAAGTAACGAAATTCGACGACTTTATATAAGGATAAACACATGGCTGATGGATGGTTCCCTGATTTAGAATGGCATCACACTGGATTTTCAGTGGCCGATATTGATGTTGCAATCGATTTTTATACTGAAGTCTTCGGGATGGAATTAGAGTTTCGCAAATATATAGAACCGATCGATACGCATCTTTGTTTCTTGCGACGCGGTAATTTCAGGTTCGAGATTTTTCAAAAAGCAGGATCAACGCCTGTGCCAGAGCACCGTTTGAAACCGAATTCGGATTTAGGCGAACAAGGCACCAAGCATCCGTGTTTTAGTGTTGTGGATTGCCAAGCGGCGTTAGAGCGTTTGAGCGATCATAAGGATGTCAAAATTGTCGGCGTTATTCGTAAGCCAGGGGATCCAATGCTGATTGAAGACAATCCAAAATTAGGCGCGGATGATCCACGCATGCCTGCGGCGGCATTTTTCTTTCGGGATCCATCAGATATTATCGTTGAAGTGGTCGCTGCATCAAGCTTTGCGGATTAACGCGTAAAATTGGGGCGCATCCCCTTGACGTACGTAATTTGATGGCACCGCTCTTGAGGGTAAATCAATGGATGTTTCCCAGCTTGCACCATCATTGATGGCCTTAAGTGACCTGATTAAGGAAACCAATAAGGCGCACAATGGGGATAGGGTAGCTATGGGAGAATAAAATTATTGGGTGAAATAAATTACACCAATAATGAAAAATGTACCCAAAATGCAATAAATTGATATCCAGTTCGCAACAATTCCTACATGTTTTTTATTTTTGGTGAACAAGGAAACTAACCAGCCTAAAAGTAGTGTGAAAGCGTATTGAATAGCACTGCAGAATACTACCAATACAAGGCCAAATACGACCAGTACAAGGTAGGCATTTATTGAACCACCAAATCCTAGTTTATCCTTCAAAAGAAGGATGGAAATTGTGCTAAGTATACCATAAAAAAAAGATAAAATAGCCGTGGAAATATGAGGGAAACGTTTAGTTTCGTCGTATTTTCCATTTATAAAATCTAATAATTTCATCCTTTCATTTACTCCCTATAGGCACGCGGCTCAATTTTATTCAACTTACAGGTTTCGATAATGGACGCAAGCATGGCCCAGTTTTGTGCCCTACGTCGTGACCTGCAAACAGCGCGTTTTTGCGGTTCAACGCGATAAAAGGTTTGATAAGATTTAACATAAGAATGATTATGCGTATTGTGTATTTTATAACAAGGTGCGTAGAGATTACGCGCCTTGTTTCATATTATCGTCCAGCATTAGTCTTTTACGGTAATCATAAATTGTTGCCCAAAGCGCGTTGGACGGTTTTGCATGCCTTCGGCGCGCATCGCGTCTAACACGGCTTCTTTTACGTGCATGCGATCATTGCGTTTCCAAAAGAAATCATCCCCTGCGATGGTGCCGCCTGGACGTACCTTTTTAAAGGCCATTTCCATGTCTTGGCGGACAAATTCATATTGGTGATTGCCATCAATATAAACCCAGTCAAAATAGTTATCTGGAAAGCTTTCTAAAATTTGGGCAGAGAACCCCTTGCGGATATTCACATTTGGCAAATGCGCATAGCATGATGATACATGGTCATACATTGAGCGCATAAAGGCGTGATCTTTGTGCCGTGAGTGGGTCCATTCATCGGCGCTTTGCTCGGCCAATAATTCCCATGGATCAATCAAGGTAAGTTCGGACGGCTGGGTGACATCAAGAATACATTCTGAAAAGCCGCCATTCCAAACGCCAATTTCAGCACAGCGCCCGCCTTTGGGCATTTGGCCTAGCAGTTTCAGGCGGTTTTGATGCCGCCCCGGGGCTTTGGCCGCCAAGTTTACCGCATGTTCATTAACGATTTTGCGTTTAGGAGCATTAGAAACCATGCCCACAGATGTTAGAATTTCAGTCTTTAGCTTTTGCACCTCGGGATTGCCCAAGATCGTTTCCAGCCGTTGGGCGTGAACTTTACTTGCCGCAGTATGTAGCGCGGCCACAACGGGATCGGACATCATGCGGTTAAATTCTGCATGTGTCGCGGGTAAATGTTTGTGAATGCTAATATCTTGCGTGCCGCCCAAGCACCATCTTTGCCAATATTCTAGCTCGAGGCGGTTCTTCATGTAGTTCACATCACCGCGATCGCGTTTTAGTAAAAACGTATCAAGCGTGCGCACAGCATAGTGGTTCATCTGAACGGTATCATAGCCAAAATCGGTAGTCGGGCGGTGCGGTTTCTCGTCGGGATTAACCTCTAACCATTTCGCGCCCCATTGGACTTTTGGCGTATATTCGTCGTCGTACATCGGCGTGTGACTGCCAATGCGGGCAATATGAGACGACGGTTTAAACATGCTTTTGACAAAACGCCCAACGGCTTTGGGTGCAGCTTGCTCGCTTTCGGCGTCTGTTAGCGCAGAGATAGAAAACCCGTCCAGTAAACCCTCATGGCCATTATGTGAAAAATGACGCCAGCAAATTGGAATGGTTTCAGCCTTGGGGAAACGTGCCAAAAGGTCTTGGACATGTCCCGCCCCTACATGAATGTTTAGGAATTCATCGACATCACTGGCCAGAACCCAATCAGCGTTTTTATAGGCAGGCTGCGTCATCGCATCTTTATAAGCTGATTTTTGCGGTCCGCGTCTCAAGACATTATTACGGATATGTGTCAGCTCACCGTTTTGTTCTAAACGATCCAGCAACAAATCGGTGCCATCTCGACAATCATTTGTATAAATTAAGAAGTCATCAAAACCGATGGCTTTATGATAGGCCAGCCATTCAATAATATAGGGGCCTTCGTCACGCATCGTCGAAAGGATCAAAGTTTTACTGGTTGCCATTGTCACTGCCGTTGTTTTTATACGCGGTTGATCCGCGGGTTACTTGTTTTGCCCACAGTCCCTTAAAATATGGTTCTGCGCAACATTTTTATAGTACAAGCATTAAGGCAAAATTATACGTTTTATTTATGGCACTTTTGGAAATGTCTGTGACATGATTTTTTGCAGCTCTGGCAACGGCTCAAGTTCGATTTCATTAAGGGCGCGATCATTTTTCCAACTGGTACTCACCTGCCGAAAATGCCACAAAATAAAATCTGGGCTTACAGGGTCTTTGCGGTTGCCCAAAAAATGCGTCAGCCATTGGCGGCCTTTTTGCGATCCAAGCGGCGAAAGCGCATATTTTCGATTGGCTTTTGGCTTGCCTGAGCGGCTAACGTATCCATGATCTCTATGACGCATAAGCGCGGGATCTGCATCACTTGCGGCATAAACCCATTGTGCATTTGCCCGTATATAGCCCGCGTCACTTTCAGCCGTGGCATCAAAAATTGACTGACCTGAAGTTGAATAAAACAGCTCATCTATATCCGTGTTTACCACTGCGCGTGCCGTGCCTAAAAAACGTATTCGGTAAAGTTCTGCCAAGGATCTTTGCAGATAGAGCACATTATTGTAGGCCTCATCTGTCGGGCCAAACGGGAAGCGCGCCCGAATGATGACGGCGCATTTTATACCCTCTACCTCATCGATGGCTTGGCGTAATTCAGATGGGCTATAATCAGTTGATAGRTTATCCGCCAGAACRACAGCATTTGCGCCATGRTTGAYGACATTATAGCGTAGCCAGTCTTGGATCCATTCCAACTTGTTGTTTTGCGATATGGCATAGAGCGCGTTGAGGCCTTTRAATTCATTCAAGAACGACTTTCCGACAGCGATATTGCCRCCAAAGCCTTGGTGCTTAATCGAAAGRCATTGAGGCGCGCTAACGGGGCTTTGAAAATAAACCAGCGAACAGCGCGATTTGTCTTCTATCTTAACGGGTTTTGAGATCACACCATCAAGACTAAACGTAGCCGCCTCGATAAGTTTTTTGAAATTTAATAGCGTAGGGCAAGCTAAAATCACCTGACCTGAAGCAGGATCAAAAAAGCAGTCATAAAACAAAGTGTGAAAATCATAGCGATTTTCATGTGCGGGATCATCTGCACCCTCTTTATAGCGTCTCTTTCGAAAAAAGGCTGGGTTTGTCGATGGAAGAGAAAATCCAGAAAGCTCAAGGTCATAAATTGAATCGGCCATAAGTATCGCGTGTTGCCTGTATGAATTACAATAGAACCAAATTAACGTTAGTGTATATCAGATGCTTGGTCTAGCAAGATTGTATCGATAAAAACGGCCGTATTAAAAATACTCATTGGAAACCCGTCAGGGTTAGATTAAATAATAAACAATATTTAAGGCCCTGCTATTGGGTTAGGGCTTGAGGGAAGATTTATGGAAATCAGAATTTACGCTGGCGCGCATAGAACGGCCACACAACATTTTGCCTCAGCCCTAGACGTAAATGGCAAAGCGCTCGCGGCAGAGGGTGTGATGTATACCCCTGCAAATCGTCGGACATTAAATAGCATGGCAGATGCCATTAGTGCGATTGGTGAGGGTGCCGATGAAGTGGACGTTCGTGAAGAACTAATGACGCGGCTTGTTCCTAATGGTGACATGAAAAGGTTGCTCATTGTCAGCCCTCATCTATTGGGTAAAGCTTCGCGGCCTTTTGGCCCAGAACAGCTATACCCACGCGCCAGAGGGCTGGTCGAGCAGTTTGAAAAACTTTTTGTAGGCCATGATCTGCGCTATTTTCTCTCGGTTAGAAACCCCGCAACTTTTCTGACATCYTGYTATGCCCAAAATATTCTATACGGGCGGTTTAGYCGTTTTAGGGAGTATCTCGATGACGCGAATTACAACAGCTATCGCTGGTCGTCTTTTTTGCACCGTATTCAAGGCAAAGAAGCGCGTATTCCAATCAGTGTTTGGCGCTATGAAGATTACCGCTACATTTGGCGCGATATTATGGGCGCATTCACGGGGGTTTCTAGCGCTCAAGATTTTAGCGACGTGGCACCTAATCTTGGGCAAAGCTTGACGCTTGAAGGCGCGCATTTGTTTGAGAAGTTTGCTGGTGAAAATCCTGAACAAATCAAAACTGATTTCGAAGCTTTGAAAGATGTTTTTCAGAGGAAATTCCCGAGTTCACCAAACCAGATCACTGGCCCCGATTGGTCCCCTGACACGGTTCGCGATCTCACATATAACTACGAAGACGATTGGTATTACATAGAACGTATGGATAATGTTCAAACCATTCAGCCGCGTAATTTCGAGTTTGATAAAGACAAAACCAATCTGGCATAASCTAGAAATGACTCTTTAAAACAAACTGCATTCGTATATAATATTAGCGAGCANAAARTAGGAATAAAAATGGCARTCACCGCACAAGATCGTTGGCGTTTCTTATCAAGCAGTCTTCCGTCGAAACGGTTGACACATGTCGTTGATATTGGTGCAAACCCGCTTGATGATCCGCCCTATAAGCCTCTATTGGATGCAGGCCTATGTAATGTCTTTGGTTTTGAACCGCAGCCTGAAGCCTTCAAGCAATTGCAAAAGATAAAAGGTGATTTGGAAACCTATGTCGAATGTGCCGTGGGTGACGGCAAAACGATGGGTTTGAATGTCTATAAACAAAGCGGTTTATCGTCTTTGTTTAAGTTGGATTTTAGCAGCATTGCATTTCTAGGGCGCAATAAGGCGGCGGCTGAGTTGCAAGAAACAATAGAAGTTTCCACACGCAGATTAGATGACATCGACGAGATCCAAGAAATCGATTTGCTAAAAATTGATGTTCAAGGTGCCGAACCTATGATTTTTGATAACGGCAAAAATAAGCTAAAATCGGCGGTTGCCGTTGTGACAGAGCTGCGTTTCTATCCGCTCTATGAAAAAGATATGCTACAAGACACACAGATCAGTCGGCTGGCAAAGCTCGGTTTGATGTTTCACAAATACCTTTTTGTGAAAAGTAAAATGGTTGCAAATTCGCAAGCCAAAAACTTGCGGCAACGCCGTTTGCGCACCCAGGCTATTGATGGCGATGCGGTGTTTGTTACGGACTTACGTACGCCTGATAAGCTGACAGATGAACAGCTTTCACATTTGGCAATTTTAAGCGATGCAGTGTTTCAAAGCTTTGACATTACAATACGGTGTATTGATATTTTGGCCGAGCGGGGACGCGTGAAAAACACGCTAGCCGCTGAATATGTCCAGATGTTACCTGCAGAGCTTCGGCGTTAAAGCACGCCCGTTAGTCGCCAAAGACGAACGGGTTTTCAATGTCTTTTAACAACGGCGCCTTGCTGTCTTTGTCAGATAAAATTGCCGTATCTGTATCAATGCCCCAATCAATTGCCAATGCAGGATCGGAAAAGGACACCGATCCATCGCTTTCAGGTGCATAGAAATCTGTGCATTTATATTGCACTTCTGTATTGTCTTCTAAGGTTAAAAAAGCGTGTAAAAAACCTTTTGGAATAAGCAGTTGCGTGCCATCTTGTGCGGATAAAACAACGCTAATCCATTTGCCGAAATTAGGCGAACCGACACGAATATCGACGGCAACATCCAAGATACTACCGCGCGTTGCACGTACTAATTTGTCTTGGGCATTTGGCGGCGCTTGGTAGTGCAATCCGCGCAGGGTGCCTTTGTCGGCTGAAAAAGAATGATTGTCCTGAACAAAGTTCAAATCAATGCCCGCCTGGATCATTGCACGTCTGTTCCAAGTCTCTGAGAACCAGCCACGGCTGTCTCCGAACCTTGCGGGTTCAAGCTGAAATACATCTTTTAATTCGGTTTCAAAAATGTTCAATTATATACCCTCTTGGCCAACACTTATCTCAAGTTATCGCATTCTGCGGACGACATCACAGTGTTCAACTACTCTGCTTATATTGTAACCGCACAATATGTATACAAGAGCATACGCAAAAAAGCATCCCTTTAGGAAGAACAATCTACGATTTCTTGCGCCATATTGCGCAATAGCTGTGGATAAAAATTAACCCCTAATTTTAGCCCTGCCCCCAAAGCGTCTAAATGTGCCACAGGAATATCATGTTGTGTTTGTAGGGTTTTAAGCAATCGTTGGGTGTTTTGTGGCTCAACAAAAAAGCAGGTAATATTCTGCGTTTCCAGTATTTTGTTTAACTCAAATATCCGCGCCGCACTGGGCTTTTGTGCATCACTGGACTGTACAGACCCCACCAAATTCAAGCCGTAATGACCCACAAAATAACCATATGCATCATGGAACGCGATGTARTGCCCTGCCGATGGCGCACCCGCCAGCAACGTTTCCAGATCAGCGTTAAGCTGTRCCAGAATGRTTTGCGCCGCTTGGCTATTTWGCGCATATAGCGCCGCATTTTTGGCATCAACGGCACTTAAAGCCTGTGCAATCACATTAAGCCAGTCGCTTGCAATTTCTGGATCAAGCCACATAYGGGGATCAATATCGCCATGATCGTGKTYGTGATCATGCGTATTTTCCAAACCCGCCCCATGATCGCTCAGCGTAATAACCTGCGCCTTTTGGGCAATTTTTGTAATCGGGKCATTCAGCCACGGTGTAAGCCCCTGCCCKATCCAAAAAACAATATCGGCATTTTGCAAAGCTTGGGCCGTTGACGGACGAAAGGCAAAATCATGTGGTGAACTGCCTTGTTTGATAATTAAATCAGGCTGACCGACKCCTTGCATAACCATTGATACCAGCCCCTGCACGGGTGCAATGTCAGTGATAACCTTGGGCGGTTTGGCGAACAGCGGCTGAGCACTAAAAGAAATCGCTATAACGGCAATATATTTAAATAGTTTTTTCATCGCAGGTTCCGTTGCAATTTGTCCGAAGYCACGATATAACATSTTATGTTATACTATAACAAGTGAAAAATATGCCCATYGGATTCGAACATCATAATCATACCAAATGCGTGGACACGGCTCTGGCTCATGCCCAATCAGCTTGTGATACGCAAGGATTGAAGCTCACCCCCGCACGGCTGCGCGTTTTGGAAATTTTGCTGTCCGAGCATAAAGCAATGGGCGCATATGATATTCTTGCGCGCCTAAACGATGAAGGGCTGGGATCACAGCCGCCGATTGTTTACCGCGCTTTGGACTTTTTGGTGACCAATGGGTTTGTCCATAAAATCGAAAAACTAAATGCCTATACGGCCTGCAGTCACCCTGGCCAATCACACACCCCTGTTTTTATGATTTGCACAAACTGCAAAACTTTGGCCGAAACCCAAACCCAAGACATTGGTGGGGTCTTAGATTTGGCGGCTCAAACACTGGGCTTTCAAATTGAAACCGCTGTGATTGAGGCCGAAGGGCTGTGCCCTGCATGTCAGGAAAACACGACGCCATGAGCTTATTAAACGTTGATAATATCACGGTCTTATTACAAGGCCGCCAAGTTTTACACGATGTTTCAATGTCTGTGGATGCAGGCGAAATTGTCACCATTGTAGGGCCTAATGGATCAGGAAAATCAACTTTGATCAAAGCCATTGTTGGCGCGTTAAAACCTACCACAGGAAAAATCAGCCGCGCCCCAAATTGTCGGCTGGGCTATGTCCCGCAAAAATTACACATTGATATAAACCTGCCTTTGAGCGTTGAGCGGTTTCTTTCCCTGCCCCGAAAAACCACAGCCGTGTTGAAGAAAACCGCCCTGCGCCGCGTCGGGCTGACAGGGTTAGAGCAGCGCCAAGTCGCCAAGCTTTCGGGCGGGCAATTCCAGCGGGTACTCTTAGCCCGTGCAATTTTAGAAAACCCAAATTTGTTGATTTTAGATGAGGCAACACAGGGGCTGGATCAAAAAGGTGCGGCGGATTTTTATAAGCTTATCGAAGAATTACGTACAGATTTAGGCTGTGCCATTTTGATGGTGAGCCACGAATTGCATGTCGTGATGAGCGCCTCGGACCGCGTCATTTGTCTAAACGGCCACGTCTGTTGCCACGGCACCCCTGATATTGTCGCAAGCGCCCCTGAATATCGCGCGTTGTTCGGGTCAGGCACCCACGGCGCATTAGCGCTTTATCGCCACGACCACGACCATACTCACGACCACAGCCATGAGGATAGCCATGCTGGATGACTTTTTAATACGTGCAATCTTGGCAGGTTTAGGCGTCTCTATTGCCGCCGCCCCTTTGGGCTGTTTTGTCGTCTGGCGCCGCATGGCCTATTTCGGCGATGCCACCGCACATGCCGCTATTTTAGGCGTGGCTATTTCATTAGCATTCTCAATGTCGGTTTTCATCGGCGTGCTCATCGTTGCATTTTTTGTGGCCTTAAGTGTCAGCTATCTAAGCGGACGCGGCTTTGCGATGGACACCATTCTAGGCGTCATCGCCCATTCAGCCCTCGCCTTTGGACTGGTGGCCGTATCGTTCATTGACGGGGTGCGCATTGACTTAATGGCCTATCTCTTTGGCGATATTCTCGCCGTCGACCGCATGGATTTAGCGCTGATCTGGATTGGGGCGCTATGTGTTTTGGGCTTGTTATGGTGGCGTTGGGGGCAATTATTGACCGCAACTGTGAGCCCTGAACTGGCCTATGCCAGCGGGATTAACCCGAAACGCGAAGAACTTGTTTTGACCTTGTCACTGGCGATTGTCGTCGCGGTCGCAATTAAAGTTATTGGCGTTTTATTGATCGTAGCCTTGCTCTTAATACCCGCCGCAAGCGCCAGACCCTTTAGTAATACACCTGAAAAAATGGCTATTGTCGCAACAATCATCGCAGGGCTCTCCACAGTTCTAGGACTGCAGGCCTCGCTTTATTGGGACACACCCGCAGGCCCCACAATCGTTTGCGTTGCCGCCTTGCTGTTTACAACCTCAACCATACTACAGATTATTCGAAGTTAGTTAGTCTTTTTCAAAGCATTAATGGTTTCAATCAATCCCCGTGTGGATGAATTCAGATCGCTTAAATCGGCGTCCTGCTCTAACTTGGTGGCCAACTGGCTGGCCATGACCTTACCCAATTCAACGCCCCATTGATCGAATGAATTGACGTCCCAAATCACGCCTTGGACAAAGATTTTATGTTCATAAAGCGCGATGAGGCGACCAAGGGCAAACGGCGTCAGGCTTTCATAGACAATAGACGTACTTGGACGGTTACCACTAAATGTACGGTGCGGGACAAGCATCTCTATTGTATCGGGATCCATGCTTTGGGCTTGCATATCAGCGCGCACTTCTTGCGCGGTTTTACCAAARGCAAGCGCATGGGATTGTGCCAAAAAGTTTGCGGTTAGCAAATCATGCTGATCAACCAATACAGAGGCAGGCTTGGCCGTAATCATGAAATCAATCGGAATAATATCTGTACCTTGGTGGATTAACTGAAAAAACGAATGCTGTGCGTTCGTACCAGAATCCCCCCAAATAACGGGGCCAGTTTTCCAATCGACAGGCTGACCTGATTTGGTCACAGACTTGCCGTTACTTTCCATATCCAATTGCTGAACATAGGCTGCAAAATTCTCTAGGCGCTGATTATAGGGGATCAAGGCAACGGTTTCACATTCCATGATATTACGTCGCCAGATGCCAATGAGCGCCATTAAAACAGGCAGGTTTTTTGCCAATGGGGCGGTTTTGAAATGCTGATCCATCGCCCGGTATCCGCTCAGAAAATCGCGGAATTTGTTACTACCGATAGACAGCGCYAACGACAGCCCGATTGAGCTGGGCAAAGAATAGCGCCCGCCGACCCAATCCCAAAACCCGAAAACCCGATCTTGCGGAATGCCAAATTCTGCGGTTGCCTCTAAGTTCGTTGATAGGGCTGCAAAGTTTGGTCGTGCGGCCTTTGCCCCGATCGCATCTTGAACCCATGCCTTGGCGGCGGTTGCGTTGATCATGGTTTCTTGTGTGGTGAAGGATTTAGAGGCCACCAAAATCAATGTTGTTGCGGGGTCTAAGCCGCGAATAACATCTCGCAGATGCGCACCGTCTACATTGGATACAAAGTGGGCATTTAGTCCGCCTTTGGAAAAACGTGACAAAGCGCGTGTGGCCATGACAGGCCCCAAATCAGAACCGCCGATACCGATATTAACAACATCGGTGAATGCTTGGCCTGCTGTGTTTTTGTAGACGCCACTGCGCACGGCGTCAGCAAACCCTAAAAATGCGTCCAAAACGGGTTCAACTAAATCGGCGGTCGGGGCACCGTCAACCTGGTAGCCATCTGCCCTATTAGCCCGCAAAGCGATATGCATCACGGCGCGGTCTTCGGTGGTGTTAATGGCTTCGCCTGCAAACATTGCATCGCGGGCGGCCTCAACATTTGAAGCCCTCGCGAGCGATAGCAAATTTTCAAGCGCTTGCTCATCGAGCCGTTCTTTTGAAAAATCGATTAACAGATCATCAAGGCGGACGGAAAAATCGTCAAAGCGGTATTGATTGGCTTGGAATAAGTCACGCAAGTGAACTTGTTTTAAACGTGCCCAATCAATTTTGAGCGTTTTCCATAATTTATTTCTTTTTGACACAATACTATCCCAAATTGTCGGAAGTTATTGTGTCGCACTAAATAGCGAAGAAATTATGACCACAAGTCCCGTTTTTAAATTTCTATGTTATCTTTGGATATTACCTCTTTAAGTGCACAATCAACTGTATAGATTAACCCTGAGCAGACAATGCGAAGAAAGGCTGAAAATGGACGTGTGTATTTATGTGGGCGGACACCGTGCCAGCGCGCAACATTTTTACGGCGCTTTATCCCAAAATATCGATACCCTAAACGATGAAGGTATCCTCTATTCCAAGGGCACACGGCGCACGTTATCGCATCTTTCCAACGCGGTAACTGCGCTAAAAGACGGCCAAAACAAGCGTCAGGTACAAGCCGATCTTCTACAACGCATCATGCCGCACCAAGATGCCACAAGACTGATCATCACTGACATGCGTTTTATTGGCGCTGACAGCCGCGCGCTTAGCGATGATCTTACAGATTTTTATGCCCAGCTTGGCGTCTTATTTGACAATCATTCACTGCGACTTTTCGTTGAGGCCCGCAACCCAACGAGCTTTATTCCAGCGGCCTATTCTGAGGCAATTTTTTCCGATGAGAGCAAAAGTTTTCAAGAATTCCAAGATGCTTATAAAACGGATGGGTTTAAATGGTCTCAGTTTATCACAAGCCTACAGGCGCATAATGTTGATGTCCCAACACTGGCTTGGCGCTATGAAACCTATTTCGATAGATCGCGCGAACTGTTAKAATTATTTACCGGCTCCAGCTGTTTTCGAACATATCAAGCCGACGCAAAAACCAACCCCTCTGGTCTAAGCTTTATGGGCGCGCAATTTTTATATCGCTATACCAAAGAACATTCCGATGCCGCGCGTGAGATCTTTTTGAAGCACTTCCCCAGTGATCCTAAAGAGGACGTCGGTTTTTACTGGCAACCTGAACAAGCTGTGTCACTGGAACGTCAATATCAAAAGGATTGGCAAGATATTGAACGCATGAAGAATGTGTTCACACTGGAATCTTAARGCAATTTTTCCCGTTTTGTAAGCATCACAGGCCAGCCATCATGCGCCGAAATCAGCCATAYACCRTCGATGCGGCAAAAAGATGTAGCGTATTCGCCAACCCCGTCTTCCCCGAMCATTTYAACRGGCAATGTAATATCGGGGCTATCTGTCTGTGTACGGTATAAGGTCATATAAGCCGTCGCCGTYGCCTGATCTGACCCCGTTTGTGTAACAAGAATATTACTCAGAACGTGGCGTTGAACTTGACCTGCSGGGCGCACCGAAATAGYGGCGAGAATTTCCGCTGTTCCTGTGAGGGTTTTACCGTGACGCACCCATGTCGCATCTGGGGCAAACTGTGCTGCGGCACGCTGGTATTCCCCATGGTCCAAATGATAGATGAATGCRGTCAACGACCGTTTACAGGCTAGTTCACAGATAARTGTCGCGTCCAGTTCCATGCTAGAAYTKTGACACTTGTGGCGGSGCKAYAATRGYRTTTTTYACAGARCCCARCCCGTCAATTGAYACTTCRACCACRTCCCCYGCRCTTARAAARCGMGGWGGYTTAAAGCCCAGACCAACACCCGCRGGGGTACCCGTTGCGATCATATCACCAGGGTAAAGGGTCATCACTTGGCTAAGTTTAGCGATCAACGTTGGCACTGAAAATATTAGATCTGCCGTAGAAGAATTTTGCACCACTTCGCCATTCACAAGCGTTTTAAGCGCCCAGCCATCGGCGGGATCACCTGCTTGATCCGCAGGTATAATGGCCCCCAAAGGGCCGCTCTTGTCAGAGTTTTTACCCAGCGTCCATTGATGTGAAAACCCTTGAACAGCACGGGCAGATAAATCGTTAAAGGCGGCATAGCCAAAGATACCCTGTTTGGCATCTTGTTCAGAAACATAGGCCATTTCTGTACCAATAATCACCGCAAGTTCRCCTTCCCAATCGAACTTTTCTTCAATTGCYGGCACAGTATCGCCGTCGACCCCAAGGGAGGCGACCCAGCGGCCAAAGACCACGGGATAGTCRGGAATAGGCTGACCTGTYTCAACCGCATGTTGGTGATAATTCAGCCCGATACAGATAACCCGCGCGCTAGCAGGAACCGCKGGGMTRCGGTTAAGRCTSGYATAAGGCGCGCCCTTAGTCTGGCTTTTTACCTTTGCGGCCCAATCGGTCGGGTCGGTATAGAACGTGTTTAGCGGGGCAAGTGTCGYGACACTACCATCTGGCAGAACGCCGCCCATTTGCGCCGTTGTGCCGTCATTAAATGCGATATATTTCATATTTATTCTTTCGGTTCAAATAGTTAAACGATGCCCGTATAGGCACCGCCGTCTAATTGGACATTTTGTCCTGTGATAAACCCTGCCTTGTCACTGCATAAAAATGCGCAAGTTGCGCCAAATTCGTCAGGGTCGCCAAAGCGTTTGGCAGGAATGTTTTGTGTGACTTGGGCACGAACAACTTCTTCGCTTTTGTTTTGCTCACCAGCCATCTTTGCAACCATATATTTTTGACGATCCGTGTTCAGGCGTTCAGGCAACATATTGTTAATGGTGACATTATCGGCGGCAACATCCCGCGACACGGCCTTGGTAATCGCTGTCAGCCCTGCACGCGGCGCAGTCGATAGCGTCATCATCGGATGGGGCGTTTTCACCATTGCCGAGGTGATGTTAACAATGCGGCCAAATTTGCGGCTTTGCATTCCTGGCAACACGGCTTGCATGAACTGCACCGCGACCAATAAGTTGCTTTCTAGCGCAGCTTGCCAGTCTGCTGGGGTTGTTGACAAAAACGGGCTGGGCGGCGGCCCGCCATTGTTGTTAACCAAAATATCAATATTGTCGCAGATTGCTAAAAGACGGGTGCGGTCGTCTGCATTATTGAGGTCTGCAACGATCATTTCGGGCAAAACGCCCGTGGCGTCTTTGATCGTTTGAGCGGCAGCTTTAAGCCGCGTTTCATCGCGCCCATTAATGGTGACCAAACAGCCCTCTTGCGCCAGCGCAGTCGCGCAGGCCAGTCCCAGCCCTTTGGAAGATGCGCAAATCAAAGCGCGGCGCCCTGAAATTCCTAAATCCATCTTATGATCCTTTCGTGTCGTCGTTGTTGAGGCCTGAAAACCCAATTTGGGCATCTGCATCTTCTGGTTCATGCGGGCTGACCCCTACAAAGGGTATCGCCTCTATCATCCAAGTTTCAGGTGGTTTGGGTCCCCAGCCTGGTGCAGCCATTAACTGGTCGATTGACCATGCAACGGGTTCTTCTTCTAGGTCAATCATTTGGTAATGGTTGGTGAAAAATTCTAAACGGTGCCCGTCTGGATCACGCAAATAAAGTGAACGCGCCCAGCCTGGCCCCCAATGTCTAATCGGGCCCCATTCAACCGAGTCGAAAAAACCCGCCTCGCACAGCAAATCACCAACGTGCATCAAATGACTGGCCTCTGGAACGGTAAAGGCAGTGTGGTGAATTTGCGGCCCTGGTGCTTGTAAAAACACGATGTCATGCGGGTTGCCTTTGACCTGCATGAACGCACCGATCATATCATTGTTAGGCTCTGCAGTGATGTATTCGCTGAGACGGAAACCAAGTTCACCATAGAATTTAGCTTGGGTGGCAACGTCTGGCACAAAGATTTGAGTATGATCCAAACGAAGCGGACAGAT
>NVSA01000146.1 GCA_002401045.1 Paracoccaceae bacterium | reverse complement strand
GTCACACCGAGCCCGCCAATATATAATTCGCCCGCAACCCCGATCGGGCAGGGTTGGTTTTGTGCATCCAACACATAGAGCTGGGTATTGGCGATGGCTTTGCCGATGTTGACCAGACCTTGCACGGGGGCGGCGGTTTCTGTGGACGACCAAATGGTGGTTTCCGTCGGGCCGTACATGTTTTCAATCGGCGCGTTAGTATGGGCGTTGAACGCTTCAACCATCGCCCCTGGTAGGGCTTCACCGCCGACCAGAATTTGTTTCAAGCCAGCCAGACTAGCGGTGGCGGTATCATCCGCTAACAACATGCGTGCCATGCTGGGGGTGGCTTGGAAATGCGTGACATTATGGCGTTTGATTAAGGCGGCCAGTGAATAGTCCTGGTCGTTTTGATCTGTGTCAGGATTGGCAATGCGTAAGACTTCTGCCAAAGGTTTCAGCCCTGCCAAAACATCAGGCACGCTGAGGCCGTAGTCGATCAAACAGGCAATTTCGCCCACGCCAATGGCTTTGATCGCTTGAACTTTTTCCAAGCAATCCTCAATCGTGCCAAACAGGCCAGCATCTTCAAAATAGCGCTCAAAGGCGAAATCTAGGATGGCCTCTAGGTCTTCGTCAGATACACCGTCCAAGCTGAGATCAAACGCACTTTTTGTACCTTTGGGCCGTTTGAAAGCGGGGAAAGCCCATGCATATTGTTTGATTAGCCCTGCGGCCGCACGCAAATAATCTTTCATCGGTTCACGGGCCATATCGCGCACAACTTCGCGGTCATCCCCGACCAGTGTGTGCAACATTAAGGTCACGGTGAAATCATCGGGATCATAGCCCGCGTCGCGCAACTCGGCGTGATAAATTTTGATCTTACCCGCGACCTCATCCAAGCTTTGCCCCAACAAGTGGGTCAGTACATTGGCACCCAATCGTCCTGCTTCTTTCCAAGTCTCAGGGTTGCCCGCGCTGGTCACCCAAAGAGGCAAGGTCTTGGAAATTGGACGTGGTTGGGTGATCACGTCGAACATGTCGCCGTTTTTTTTAGGGAAAGCAACGGCTTCACCCGCCCAAAGTTTGCGCAAAGTGGTAATGGTTTCCAACGTGGCGGGCTTATTATTGGGTGGTGTGTTCTCAGGGCGCAACACGAAATCATCGGGTTGCCAGCCTGACGCAATTGCCAGACCTGTGCGCCCTTGGGTCAAATTATCAACGACCGCCCATTCTTCGGCGATACGTGCAGGATGGTGCAGGGGCGCGACGATACTGCCTGCGCGAACAGCCAGATTTTTTGTCACCGCCGCAATGGCCGCACCCGTGACAGCGGGGTTGGGAAAGGAGCCGCCAAAGGCATGAAAATGACGCTCTGGCGTCCAGACCGCACAAAAACCATTGGCATCGGCAAACTTGGCACTGTCCAACATCAATTGGTATTTATGATCGCCGACTTGATCGTCATTGCCCCAGTTAAACAGACTGAAATCAATGCCACCATTGGTTTGCATTTGCGCACTACCAGAGGTCATCACACGGCTTTCATCCGAACTAATCACAACTTTAAATCCGCGTGCAAGCGTGTAGAAAAGTTCCAGCACGGATATGTCAAATGACAGGCTGGTCACGGCAAGCCATGTATCTTGACCACCCGTGCGAATAATCCGCGCGTCCATGCCTGCAAAGAAGTTGGCGACATTATTGTGCTGCACCATCACACCTTTGGGCAGACCTGTGGAGCCAGACGTATAGATCAGATAGGCCAGCGCATCGGGCGTGCTTTGAACCTCTAAATTCTTGCGGGGGGCGTGCGCAATTCGGTCGTCGCTATCGATGACCAACAGCTTGGCATTATGCGCAGGCAAATCCTGTGCTAAGTCCGATTGCGAGATAATTACGGCGGCTTGGCTATCGTTGATAAAATGCGCAATACGATCCGCAGGATAGGTCGGATCCATCGGCACATAAGCACCGCCTGCTTTGTGAATAGCAATCGCGCCGATCACCAGATCAAGGGATCGGGCCGTGTGCAGACCCACCAAGGTTTCGGCCTTAACACCCAGATCGCAAAGCACATGCGCCACTTGATTGGCGCGGGTGTTAAGCTGGGCGTAGGTTAGGGATTTATCTTCAAAAACCACTGCGGTTGCATCGGGTGTTTGTTTGACTTGTTGCTCAAACGCACAGTGCATAGATTGCGATAAATCCACATTGGTTTGGGTCTGGTTATCAGCGTGTAATAAGGCATGGCGATCCTCATCCGACAACATTGAAAGCTGTGTAATATCACTGTCTGGGCTTGCGCTCTGCAGGCTTGTTGCGAGGGCAGATAGTTGTGTCAGTGCGATGTTTAGCCCTGCTTCATCTACAGCATTTTTATCCCAACTCAGGGTTTTATTGGCAAGGTTGAAGATGAGGGGAGCAGAGCCTGAAAGCGCTTTGTGGAGGGTGATTTCAAGGTCTGTATTTTTGTCTAAATTCAAAGTGTTATCACGCATTGTTAAATCGCGCATAAAGCTTTTTTGCTGTGATGCAGTTTGCAGATTCACGGTAAAATCTGCTTGAGTTTGGCCAAGGTTTTCACCCGTATTTGCATCAAACCGAACAGGAACCCAGCCGCTGCTGAGCGGACTTTGCGGTGTTGAGCTTAGCTTTATATCAAAGCATGTCGTACCTGATAAGCGAGACGCCCAAAGTGCGATGACAGTTGCGGCGTCAACATCCTTGGGAACGTTAAACGGCTTCTCTTGATAATCCGTTAGGGCTTGAGATGCGTTTACGAAAGGCAATTCTAGCGGGGTGAAATCGGCCAGGCGTTTGCGCATTTCGCTGTCTTGTGCGCTGAGAGCGGCTAGGGTTTTTAGATCGTCTAAATTAGGCGCATCAAAGCTGTCACCAACAGCGGCTATTGGGTGCACAAGGGCGGTTTTTCCGTCCAGATCAGCAAAGCCTGATAGGGTGATATCGTAACTTCCCGTTGTTACGCGTAGGCTGGTTTCAGAGACTGCAACAACTATGCCACTGGCCATTTTTTCGGTCGTTTCGGTTTCAACTGTAACATCGCTTACCGCGAAAAACTGCCCTTTGATTGCAAACTTGGCAACGCAAAGCGGGTTCCAATATCCGCCGAAATTTAACCCGCGCATCAGTGCTGAAATTTCTGTGGCAGATTTAGAAAAATCAATCAGCCCAAAGGATGCAGGCCTGTCTGCTAGGGCACAATAATGCCTGTGCGGGAGACTTTGGGTTTGGCGTTGCAACCCATTGGTGGCAATTTGTTCCAGCAGATTAGGAAAGCTATCCAACGCCGCTTCAAAACATTTTGTGTTCAATGTCAGGCTGGTGTCATGGGGCGTGATATCAAAGCTGCTTTGCGCTAAAATATCGCCCTCATCAACACCGCCCTCAATCATATGCCAGCTGATACCGTGCTGGATTTCTTGGTTGATCAGCGCCCAAGCAGGGGTGTTCAGGCCTGCGTAGTCTGGCAACAAACCATCGTGAAAATTAATCGCGCCTTTTGTCGGCATGTCCAAAACTGCGCTTGGAATAATATCCAGATTTGCAAGGCTGAACAGCCAGTCAAATTTGATGCCCGCAAGGCGTTGGGCGAGACCCTTTTTAGGGGCGATGACTTGCAAGTTTTTGCGTTGCGCCCAAGCGATAATATCCGCACGATCAGATACAACTGCCGCAATGCTATGGCCTTGCGATAGGATCATTTCCGAGCAATGGATCAACAAAGATTCCGCGCCGATTACGATGCATGAAAACTTATTTTGGGTCATCATATTCATGGGATGTCCTGCTTCGCTGGGGTGTAGGTCAGGGTTGGAGGGTGCTTTTTAGCTGTAAAGATTGACTTTGCCGCATGAAGCGTGAAATCGGTCAAAAACCACTTGGGATCAACACGCGGTTTGCRCTGAATGACTTGGCGCAAGCGGTACAACAATCCGCCCACGATATGCGCAAAAGTTGCGCCAAAGCTGTAAAGCCCGCCGTGGTTTTTGGTGAAATAATACAGACGTGAGGCAAACCAATATTGCGGCATCCGCGTCCAAKTTTTCATACCCGTTGAAACGGAWCCGATATGGGCGACTTTACTGTCGACGACATAATGGGTTGGCCAGCCTGCAAAACGAGCGCGGCGGCACAGGTCGGTTTCCTCAAAGTATAAGAAAAATGTCTCRTCAAAYAGYCCAATGGTTTCCAAAACATCTGTGCGCATCATCATGCTGGCACCCGCYAACCAATCGACCGCTTGGKCGGTGTCTGGAATATCCAYTGGCACGCGGTGTTTGGACAACAGACGRCTAACAGGGCCAAAGCGRATTGCGCCTTCAAATTCACTGGATATTGTGGGGAAACGAAAGGTGGTGACATGGGGTGCGCCGTCTTCACCGTGAATATAACTGCCCGCGAAACCAACCGATTTGTGGTCTTGCAAGTAGTTAAATAAGACCGCAATGGCATCATGGGCTGGAAAGGCATCTGAGTTTAGGACGTAAATATAATCGGGGCGGGTGCCGTTCGACAGGCCCGATAAAATACCGAAATTATTCCCCGCGCCAAAGCCGCCGTTCTTTGGCGATGCAACGACACGCACACGGTTGTCTGCGTCCCAGCCGTTTTTGGCAATGCCGTCTTGTAGGACGGCAAAAGATCCGTCTTGGCTGTCATTATCAACCACGATAATTTCCCCCGCGATACCGTCCATTGCGCGGTAGGCGGCGGCGATAGATTTCAGTGTCATAGCGGCGGTTTTATAGTTCAAGATGACCGTTAAGACCGATGGTTTTTTTTGTGTCATTGCGCGGCCTCAATAATGGGTTTTATCTTGGCTGCCATGACACGCACATTGGGTTCTAGAACCATGCTGTCATGATCCCCTGGGACCTCAATGACCTCAATTTGCGGGGTGAATTGCCCCCAATCGTTATCGTGCAACACATAAGCGCGTTCATCGTCAATCCAGCGACCCTCCCCGACATGCCATTTGCCAACCAGTGGCGGCCTGATTAGTTTGATATTGCCTGACCAGCTTTGCATTTTATAACTGCTGACGGCTTGCAAAAACGCGGCTTCAATGGCGGCATTGTTAAACTCATGGTTGGCGGTCGGGGTTGTGGTGTCGTGCATACGGCGTTTGGCAAACTCCCAACGGATACGATTATATGCCCAACGCAACACATAGGCAGGGCCTGATTTTTTCAACTCTTGCCATTGGATTGCAAGTCGGTCTTTGCGGCTAAGCGGGCGGCGTTGCGGCAAAGGCGTGTCGAGCAAGACAAGCAAGCTGAAACATGGTATAAGAAAGCAATTAAAGTGCACTATGCTGAGCAGAACGCGAAAGCGTACTACTACTTAGCAGATGTTCTTAAGGAGCAAGGTAAATACGACGAGGCTCTTATAGAGTTTCAGAATTACGTAGGTGCTGCCCCTGAAGATAAGCATGGCGCTGCCGGTGTTGAATCTTGTAAGTTGGCTGCTAAGTGGAAAAACGCACCAACAGATCACGAGATCAATAATGAGGTGCTACTTAACTCTAAGCAGTACGAT
>NVSA01000145.1 GCA_002401045.1 Paracoccaceae bacterium | reverse complement strand
GCACGGCGCAAGAAAAGCGCGCCCGCCGAGGTTAATCCCATGGGCCGCGTGGCACGGTTGAGCAAAGCCACCCCCAAAGCCGCCTCTAGGTTGGTAATATGTTGTGACACCGATGACGGGCTTGCCCCCAGCCGTTTGGCGGCAAGAGAAATGGTGCCTTCTTCAACGGCCGCGACAAAAACCTCCATCGCTAAAAGCGTAACTTTTCCAAGGGTATCAACCACTTACAAACCAACCTTAATCTTATTAAGTTAAAATATGCCTTTAAAATGCAGTCATTGTCCAAACCTGTCAACGTCTTTGCCACTGCCTTGCACGACGCAATTACCACAGTGCCTGATTTGCGCCCAGATCAGGGCTTGGATCAGCCCCAAACCACGCCTATAAGTGCGGTGAACAAAGGATAAGAAAATGCGCACAGCGACCGTCAAACGCGACACCGCAGAAACCAGCATCAGCGTTGAGATCAATCTCGACGGCACGGGTGTTTACGACAATAAGACTGGCGTGGGATTCTTTGACCACATGCTGGATCAACTGTCGCGCCACGCGCTGATCGATATGACCGTGCGGGCTAAGGGTGATTTGCACATTGATGACCACCACACGGTTGAGGACGTGGGCATTGCCTTAGGGCAAGCCTTGTCGCAAGCGGTGGGCGATAAAAAGGGCATCCGTCGTTACGGGTCCTGCCTGTTGCCGATGGATGATGCCTTGGTACGTGCGTCGCTGGATATTTCTGGGCGTCCCTATTTGGTCTGGAAAGTGGATATTCCCACCAGTAAAATCGGCASCTTTGACACGGAATTAGTACAAGAGTTTTTCACCGCATTCGCCATGCAAGGTGGTTTAACCCTGCAYGTCGAAGCCTTGGACGGTTTCAATTCCCACCACATYGTTGARGCGGCRTTYAAAGCCGTGGCACAAGCCTTGCGCGGCGCATTGGAAACCGATCCGCGCAAAGCTGAYGCCATTCCRTCRACCAARGGCACCTTGTCTAAATGACCACCGTTATTGCCGATTATAACTCTGGAAACCTACGCTCTGCCGAGAAAAGCTTTCAACGCATGGCGCTTGAATTGGATGCAGGCGACGTTGTCGTCTCATCCGATCCTGATGTGGTGCGCCGCGCCGATCATGTGGTTTTGCCTGGGGTTGGTGCCTTTGCCGATTGYCGCCGTGAACTCGGCGCSGTTGACGGGCTGTTTGGCGCGATTGAAGAACATGTAAAATCAGGCAAGCCGTTTTTGGGCATTTGYGTCGGYATGCAGATGATGGCCACCGTTGGCCATGAACACGGCGAGCAGACGGGGTTTGACTGGATCAAAGGCGATGTGGTGCATCTTGCCCCCGCYGATAAAGCCCTAAAAATCCCGCRTATGGGCTGGAACGCGCTGACAAATGTCGCCGATCAYCCCGTGTTTGACGGCATTAATGACGGCGATCAYATGTATTTTGTGCATAGCTATCACCNSACGYCCNRRAATCMTGCTGATCTGCTGGCAACGGTGGAATACGGCGAGGCTATCACGGCCGCCGTTGGCCATGATAATATCATCGGCACGCAGTTCCACCCCGAAAAAAGCCAAACAACAGGTCTGCGGTTGATCGGCAATTTTCTGACGTGGAAACCGTAAGAACCGTCGATACGGCTCTAGGCCTGCAAAAGCCCGCAACTAGTGACTATTATTACTGCCATAACCTTACAATCTGCCAATCTCCCTATTCATTTCAACTTTAGGGAGAACTATCATTATGCCACATCACGGAATGGCGCATTTGCGCGGATCAGCCTATGCTTGTTCACATGCCAACCCAACACAAGGCCGCTTTCGGCGGCTTTTTCCAGATTTACCACCGCTATATCACAAGCCAGGTATTTTAGAAAAAGCAGGCGCACATAGCGGCCCTATGAATGAACAAAATGCCCCCAATTTAGGGACCTCCTCCACAATTCCTTTAGGATATTGTTTCTTAGGGCAATTCATTGACCATGATATTACTTTGGATATTTCGTCCAGTATTGACCGCGTCAATGATCCCGATGAGATCCAAAACGTACGCACACCCGCGCTGGATTTAGATTGTGTATATGGCCAAGGCACTGACGCCAGCCGCCATCAATATCAACATGTCACATCAACCGATTTTTACGATTCAATACGCTCAGGGCATATCTTTGCAACGGAAAGTGACCGCGATTTATCCCGCTCCAAAGTCAATGAAGGCGCGGCCGCATTGATCGGTGATTTTCGCAATGATGAAAACCGTATCGTGTCACAGCTCCAGCTTATTTTTCTGCGGTTTCATAATACTGTCTCAAAGCATTTACTGGACGATTTGAACGGAACATATGCGCCTTTGCATGGTTTTTCAAAGAACCTAAAATCAATCCATAACGACAGAGGCGATGTCGGCACCGCACGCGCATTATTATTTGAAGAAACCCAACGGCTTGTGCGCTGGCATTACCAATGGGTTGTAGTAAATGATTTTCTGCCGCGTATTTGCGGCAAAGACATCGTGACTGATATTTTGTGTAATGGGCGGAAGGTTTTYACCTGTAAATCAGACCCTTTTATCCCTGTAGAATTCTCAATTGCAGCCTATCGTTATGGCCATACGCAAGTCCCAGAAAAAATGATGTATAACAACAGCATTCAAAGCACACCTTTATTTAGCGGCGATATTGGCGATGGTTTTGAACGGGTTGCAACGGGTAGTGATCCAATTGACTGGCGCAATTTCTTTGGCAGCACCGCCCAAAGTGCAGGTGCCATTGATACCAAGCTTGCRTCCGCCATGTTAGAYTTACCTTTCATGCCAAACGGGGCTGAAAAATCACTTGCAACGCGGAATTTATTGCGTGCGCAAAGCTTCCGTCTGCCCTCTGGTCAGCACGTTGCCCAAGCTTTGACCGATCTAGGATGTGGCCCAATTGCCCCGCTCGATTTAAGCCCCACAAAACTGCCCCCAGAACTCCATGACCACACGCCCTTATGGCTCTATGTCATGGCCGAAGGATTGCTCAGTAATGGTGAACATTTAGGCCCCGWTGGCGGCCGCATTATCGCAGAGGTCATTATTGGATTGCTGGAATGCGATCACAGTTCTTATCTAGGTGCCAACAGAAACTGGTCACCAACCCTATTGAAAGAAAAGCACCATACCTTTGATATGGCTGGACTTATTGGCTATGCTGAAAATCTAGACATAGCTTAAATCATAAAATCGTAGCGGTGCAAAACATCTTTGCACCGCTCATATTTTTACTTAATTTTGGTCCACGTGCCGCCGTCACGGCAAATCGGCCCGACACAGCCTTTTACTTTCAGTGTTTTGCCAGATAGTTGCATTTTGGACTTGTAGGTTTTATCGCGATCAGGCGACCAGACTTTGCCGCCGCCGTAAGCACCGTTGCCCTTACTGACCATATCCCAGACAATCTTTTTACCAATATTCGGGCTCGCGAAGACACTGCCGTCTGCATTAAACGATTTAATCAAAGTACCACAAATTTTAGCACCGCAATTGCTCACTTTGATATGACCATAATTGCCATTATCATCCTTTTTAGTCTGCCAGATACCGTGGATATCATCGGCCAAAGCAGGTGCCGCCAGCAATGTGGCCGCGAGTATTAATGCAATCTTTTTCATGAASTTTCTCCCATATTCAAACACAACCTGCAAAATTGCCCCCTTACCCGTCAAGTAAAACCT
This sequence comes from Paracoccaceae bacterium, assembly GCA_002401045.1. Lineage (GTDB taxonomy): Bacteria > Pseudomonadota > Alphaproteobacteria > Rhodobacterales > Rhodobacteraceae > Amylibacter. The sequence goes on along the minus strand of NVSA01000145.1, from coordinate 1,829 downwards.
AAGGTCACATCGCTACTTTGCAATTCGTYGCTGATCAGGTATCACGCCAAGGACTCAGACCAACAGGCCAAATTCAATGATCCTATACCCTGCAATCGACCTAAAAGACGGCCAAGCCGTACGCCTTTACAAAGGGGAGATGGAACAAGCCACCGTTTTCAACGACAACCCCGCCGCCCAAGCCCAAGCTTTTGTGGATCAAGGCTGTGAGTGGTTACATTTGGTCGATCTAAACGGTGCTTTTGCAGGCGAACCCGTCAATGCCGCCCCTGTTGAAGAAATTTTACGCACCGTCAACGTCCCTGCCCAATTGGGTGGTGGTATCCGCGACATTGCGACTATTGAAAACTGGCTTTCCAAGGGCTTACAACGGGTCATCTTAGGCACTGTTGCGGTTGAGAACCCTGATTTGGTCCGCGAAGCCGCCGCCAAATTCCCAGGCCATATCGCCGTAGGTATTGATGCCCGCAACTGTATGGTCGCCACCCGCGGCTGGGCCAAGGAAACAAACGTCACCGTCACCGATCTTGCCCGCCAATTCGAAGACGCAGGCGTCGCCGCCATCATCTACACCGACATCAACCGCGACGGTGCTATGCAGGGCGTCAACGTTGAGGCCACCGCCGCATTAGCCCACGCGGTATCCATCCCTGTGATTGCCAGCGGCGGGGTATCGTCGATGGATGATCTACGCGCCCTCAAAGCCTGCGGTGCCCCCCTAGACGGTGCCATTTCAGGCCGCGCACTTTATGACGGGGTGATAAATGTCGCCGAAGCCACTGCCTTGTTAAAAAACTAGGCCATGTGTCCATAGAAATGCCATCATCTGTCGTCAGACAGAGCTACGAGTAGTATATTAGTAGTAGGTAATTAGCGTGACACTTAACAAAGCAGCTTTTGCTGCCCCCGATCTCGATCTGCCCCAAAGCATTGTTTCTTTTGAACGAGACCTGATCTTATGCTTTACCCCTGATACCTATATCACCACCCCGCATGGCCCGATCAAAATCTCGGATCTACGCGCGGGTGATTTGGTGATTACCAAAGATGACGGCCCACAACCCATTCGCTGGATTGGCGGCAAAAAAGTCTCACCGCTGCGTTTGAAACTATGCCCACATCAAACCCCCGTACGGCTTAAAGCGGGCTGTATCGCGCCCAATGTGCCCAGCCATGATTTAACCGTTTCGCCGCAACACCGCATGTTGTTTTCGGACACCAAAGCCAAGCAGTATTACGGCGAAGATGAAATATTCGTCCCTGCTAAAGCCTTGCTGAACGACACAACCGTATCCTTGGCCCATAACGACGACGGTGTTTATTACGTCCATATCATGTTTGACAAACRTCAAGTGATCTATGCCARCGACACAGAAACCGAAAGCCTGCATCCGGGTCATTTAGCMACAGACGGCCTAGACGCCCAAGCCCGTGATGAGCTGTTTGCAATCTTTCCAAAACTGCGTGCCATGCCCGAAAGCTACGGCCAAGCCGCCCGCCCGATCTTACGCCTGCGCGAAAGCCAGCCGCTGGTCTCAAACATTCCGACCCTTTCTCCCTAATCCTGTTCAAACCACCAATTGTCTTTCGGGATTATTTCCAGTATCCACAGATAAAACTGCTGGATACCTCATGCTTAAAACCCGCATCATTCCCTGCCTAGACGTCAAAGACGGCCGCGTTGTCAAAGGCGTTAACTTCGTCGATCTGATCGACGCAGGTGATCCCGTTGAAAGCGCCAAAGCATATGACGCGGCGGGCGCGGACGAACTGTGTTTTCTCGACATCGCCGCCACGCTTGAAAACCGTGGCACCATGTATGATGTGGC
>NVSA01000144.1 GCA_002401045.1 Paracoccaceae bacterium | reverse complement strand
GCTGTTTAAGGCCTGCATAGAAGGTGCCTTTGACTGGCCTGCACTATATGATGCCACCTCTGAGCAGTTTGTTGATCTGATTATCGCGAAATTTGCCGATAGTTTAGAAGAGACACAGGAAAATTCAGCCTTAAAGATGCTGATTTTGAACTCCACCGATCCAGAGGTCGGCGAAATTGTGCAAGAGGCGGCAAAAATCGCAATTGTGCGTCCGATGCAGAAACTGGTCGGGGGGGCGCGTGCGCGCGAGCGTGTGGCAATGTTTTTGGCAGTGATTATTGGCGCATCAATGATGCGTAACAATCTGAAAATCGACGGCATAGCCGATACCAGCCGGCTAAACTATGAACGCCAACTGCGTTATCTCGCAAAGGCGGCGCTAAATTATTAAGGCACGTACATTTTTAATAATGACATATCTTGCAATCCTTTTATAAGAATTCCAACATCTTAACGAATGTAGGAACATAATGAGTACGGAAGTTTCACAACAACAAGTCACATCGCCGCTGGTAGGGATGCAAATCATTACTGCAACGGGTGAGCTGTTTAACCATGTCGAGAAAAACGGCCCGATGTGGTACAGTGATGGGGATCGTGAAGTCCGTGTTATCGTGCGGTTTACGCAACCTTTTCAACGTCCCCCACATATTATTATAGGTATTACGGGGATGGATTCGTCCAAAGGTCGGAATCTGCGTTTTAGTTTGAATGCTGACAATATCTCGACACAGAAATTCGAGCTGGTGTTTAAAACGTGGGCTGACACAAAAATCGCCCGTGCCAACGTGAATTGGACCGCGATCGGCCAAGCCATGCCCGTTGCCGCCATTCGCCGTTAGGCAGATATTAATCTGGGGGTAATTGGCAGTCCCTAGGGGAATTGAACCCCTCTTTCCAGGTTGAAAACCTGGCGTCCTAACCGATAGACGAAGGGACCGCACTGGGGGCTATTTAGTCGTTAGTTTTGGCAGTGGCAAGGGTCTTTTTTACAAAAATTAAAAGAATTATCACAGAGCTATCAAAGAACTCTCAAAGAGCTATTCTGCGCGGGCTACATCTTCGACGCGCATCTTCACACGGCGTCTGCCGCCCCATGTATCGATCTCTATGCGTCCTGCAATATGGAACAATGCGCCGCTATGTTTTTCCAGCGCGATGCCGATTTCGCTGTCGTAGGCGTTAAAGCAAATTGCATCCATGCGCGCGCCGCCTTCGCCTTGGAATGTAATGCGTAAATGGCTCTCACCGGCGCGTTTGGCAAAAGACACCCGCTGGGCTGGCAACACGAACCGTGGGGCAGGGGCACCTGCGCCAAACGGGCCTGCTAATTCCAATTGCTCAATCAAATCAGGGGTCAGGGCCGTATTCGCCACTGCGCCGTCTACGGCTAAATCTTTGGGGCCTAGGTTTGCAGCGCCTTGTTTTTCCAACAGTTCTGTCATGCGCGCCATCGCGGCTTCCAGCTTGTCTGGTTCCACCGTCATGCCAGCGGCCATCTTGTGCCCACCGCCCTTGACCAGCAGGCCTTCACGGGCACAGGTTGCCACAGCGTTGCCCAGATCAATCCCTGTGACCGAACGGCCAGAGCCTTGACCGACGCCATCGTTCAGGCCGATCACAATCGCAGGGCGGTTGGTTTTCTCTTTTAGACGCGAGGCCACAATGCCCACAACGCCGGGGTGCCAGTTGTTTCCTGCCGCCCAAACCAGCGCGCCATCCATGCCACGCTGTTCGGCCTGCTCCATGGCTTGCAGTTGCACCTGCAATTCCACATCACGGCGCTCGGTGTTTAGCATATCGAGTTTTTCAGCCAAGGATTGCGCTTCATCGGCATCAATGGTTGAGAGCAACCGCGCGCCCAGATCAGCCTTGCCGACACGGCCACCCGCATTGATACGTGGCCCCAAGACATAGCCCAGATGATAGGCCGCAGGGGCGGTGGTTAGCTTGCCGACATCGGCCAAAGCCACCAAGCCCGCACGGCGACGGTTGCCCATGACTTTCAGCCCTTGGCGCACCAAAGCGCGGTTAAACCCGACCAAGGGGGCGACATCCGCCACGGTTGCAAGCGCGACTATATCAAGGGCATTCAATAAGTTAGGTAGATTAGCCGTACCTGATTTTTTCAACGCGCTATTACACGCGACAAGGGTTAGAAACACCACGCCTGCGGCACATAGATAGCCGTAATCGCTGGTCTCGTCTTGTCTGTTTGGGTTCACAACGGCCAGCGCAGGCGGCAAGGTTTCGCCGCCCAAGTGATGATCTAGCACAATCACATCCGCGTCTTTTGCCGCCGCAATCGGTTCATGGGACAAGGTGCCACAATCGACGCAGATGATCAAATCGTGGCTGGCCGCAAGTTTTTCCATCGCGGGCACATTGGGGCCGTAGCCCTCATCAATACGGTCGGGAACATAGAGCGTGACGTCGATTGCAAAATGGCGAAACCAGTCGATCAGCAAGGCCGCCGATGATCCGCCATCAACATCATAATCGGCAAAAACCGCAATGCGTTCGCGGTTGGCAACGGCTTGGTTAATCCGCGCGGCGGCTGTATCTAAATCTTTGAAACTGGACGGATCGGGCATTAAATCGCGCAAAGACGGTGCCAGATATTGCGCCGCTTGATCCGCAGGGACGCCGAGCCGCGCGAGGGTTCGCGCGACCAGCTCTGGTAATCCTGTTTGTTGGGCAAGGGCGAGGGCATTGCGCTCAACGTGGTCGTTCAACCCCACCCAACGCCGCCCTGTTAACGATGCTTCAACACCCAGAAAAGCTGTCATCTGACTTAGCTGATTTTCTGACGGTATGTCATGCGCCGCACAGAACCTGTTTTAGAGCGCATCAAAATGGTTTCGCTTTCAACAAAATCGCCATCATATTTGATGCCGCGCAAAATAGACCCGTCTGTGACGCCGGTTGCGGCAAAAAGTACATCATCGCGTACCAATTCAYCGCGGGTATAAACACGGTTCAGATCGGTGATACCTGCTTTTGCGGCACGACCGCGTTCGTCATCATTGCGAAACAACAGACGTGTGTACATCTGACCACCCATGCATTTCAAGGCTGCTGCTGCCAACACACCCTCTGGTGCGCCGCCTTCGCCCATATACATATCAACGCCGGTTTTTTCGGCCTCAGCTGTGTGCATAATGCCTGCAACATCGCCGTCGGTGATCAGGCGAATAGACGCACCAGTTGAGCGGATACCTGCGATAATATCGGCGTGACGTTCGCGGTCTAGCACACAAACTTTGATCTGGTCAGGGCGACAGCCCTTGGCTTTTGCCAAGGCGTTCACACGCTCGGCAGGGGACATGTCTAGGGTCACTACATCTGTGGCATAACCTGGCCCAATCGCCAGTTTATCCATATAAACATCAGGCGCGTGCAACATAGAACCGCGTGGCCCCATGGCAATAACCGTGATCGCATTTGGCATATCCAAAGCGGTTAATGTCGTGCCTTCTAACGGGTCAAGCGCGATGTCGACACCAGGGCCATTGCCCGTGCCAACTTCTTCGCCGATATAAAGCATGGGCGCTTCGTCGCGTTCACCTTCACCAATAACCACAACACCTTTGATGTCGAGCAAGTTTAGCTGTTCGCGCATGGCGTTCACGGCCAGCTGATCTGCCGCTTTCTCGTCGCCAGCACCGACGAGTTTTGCACTTTCAATGGCTGCGGCTTCTGACACACGCGCCAGTCCCAAAGACAACATACGATCTGAGAAGGTTTCATTATTATCCATGTGTTCAATACTTTCTATTGTGCAATGTGACTGCGATTGCTGTGACTATCGGGGGTATTCCCCTAAACTTCAACGATTCCTAGCATGAGCGGTGGCTCAGTGGTGATGCCCATATCTGTGATAACGTCAAACGCGGCTTCAATGGTGGCGCGCTTGGTCGGATGGGTGACGATCATCACGGGGGCAGAGGTGTCTTCGTGGCTAAATTGGCGCATCCGATCAATCGAGATACCCGCATCCGCTAACGCGGTAGAGACCTTTGCCATAATGCCAGGGGTGTCTTGCAAATTCAGGCGCAAACAATAGGCACTTTCGCCGTTTGGCTTGGCCGATTTCGCCGCCTTTAGGGTGTTTGCAGGTTGGCCAAAGACGGGGATGTTCAATCCGCGTGCAATATCCATGATATCGCCCAGAACTGCGCTGGCGGTGGGGCCTTCACCCGCGCCTGCGCCGCGCAGGACGATTTGGCCGACTTGGTCGCCCTCAACCACCACCATATTAGTGCCGCCTTCAAGCTGTGCCAATGGCGATGAGTTTGGTACCAAACAAGGGCGCATGGATTGCTCCAGCCCTGCATCGGTCATTTGCGCCAAGCCGAGCAATTTGATCCGAAAACCCATGTCGCGGGCGTGGTGAATGTCGTTGATGGTGACCTGTCCAATGCCTTCAAGCTCAGCCCCTGCGAAATCAACTTGGGTGCCAAAGGCAATTGAGGACAGTAAAACCAGCTTATGGGCCGCATCAATGCCGCCAACATCCAAGTTTGGATCTGCTTCGAGATAGCCCAGCGCGTCGGCCTCTTTGAAGACGTCCTCATAGGGCAATCCAGCGCTTTCCATACGGGTCAAAATGTAATTGCAGGTGCCGTTCATCACACCCATGACACGCTCTATTTTATTGCCAGCCAAGCTTTCAGTCAAGGTTTTGATGATCGGAATACCGCCCGCAACTGCCGCTTCAAAACGCAAATTCACGCCTGCGTCTTCTGCGGCCAGTGCTAGGGGTTGTCCGTGCATTGCCAGCATGGCTTTGTTGGCGGTCACCACATGTTTGCCAGCCTTAATCGCGGCTTGGGTGGCGGCATAGGCTACGCCGTCCTCGCCACCGATAAGTTCTACAAACACATCAATGCTGTCGCTTTTTGCCATGGCAACAGGATCGTCGAACCATTCAAAAGCAGCTAAATTCACGCCGCGATCTTTGCTACGTGATCTGGCAGATACTGCCGTGATTACAATTGGCTTACCTGCACGAAGCGTTAGCATTTCGCTATGATCCCGTAGGATTTTTGCAACCCCTGCACCCACAGTGCCAAGGCCAGCTATGCCAATTTTTAAAGCGTCAGACATCAATATATGCTCCGATTAACAACAGGGGCTTGTTACCGTAAGTTTCGGGGCGGGGCAATGCGCGTTTGGGCTGTTTCAGGCAGGCTAGGGTGTTTGAGCCTCTAAGTCTTCGATCTGTTTTATCGCATCATCAATGCGTGCTGCGTCGGTTTGTTCTAATTGCGCCGTTGAGACCAGTTTTGGCCATGTTTTCGTATTTTTAGCCTCTGGATATTCAAACTCTGGCACAGCAGATTTAATACTGCACCCTGCCAAGGCGCATAAAACGATGCTGGCTAAAATAATGGATTTGAGGGCAGGGGTCATAGCGGTTCACTCACAAGGGTTAGCCCATATCTACCTGCCCATAAAAAAGCACGCAAGGGATGTTGCGTGCTTTGATCTTTATAGGTGGTCTTTAGGCTGTTTTTACAGTTCGTCGTAAATCGGGAACTGGGCACAAAGAACTTCGACCTTGGCCTTTACCGCCGCTTCA
>NVSA01000143.1 GCA_002401045.1 Paracoccaceae bacterium | reverse complement strand
TGAATCCAACGCGTCTACCAATTCCGCCACTCGGGCAAGTACACGAGGGGTGATTTATCGCCCCTGCGCCGAGGCGTCAACCGTATAAACCCTCTGATTTCAAAATAAGTGGCCTGAACTTAATTCAGCGCCGCAAAGGTATCGCATTGCGCCATTTTTGCAGATTTATAGCCCCGTGCGAACCATTCTTGACGTTGCGCAGACGTGCCATGAGTAAAGGTATGCGGCATCGGACGTTGCCCTGCATTACGTTGCAAGGTGTCGTCGCCGATCTGTTTCGCCGCATTAATCGCTTCGCTAATATCGCCCGCCTCAATCACGCCCAAGCGTTCCTCGGCATAGCGTGCCCAGATGCCTGAATAGCAATCAGCCTGCAGTTCAATCATCACCGATACGCGGTTACTGTCCGCCGTGCTCATCCGCTGACGCGCCGCATTGGCTTTGCCCAAAGTCCCCAGCTCATTTTGCACGTGGTGGGCAATTTCATGTGCCACAACATAAGCGGCGGCAAAATCACCCCCCGCCCCCATGCGCCGTGATAGCGTGGTGAAAAAAGCCGTATCCAGATAGGCTTTCTTATCCGCAGGACAGTAAAACGGCCCCGTCGCACCCGATGCATTGCCACAAGGCGACGCGGTTGTGCCCTTGAACAGCACCAGCGTTGGTGGGTTATATCGGCGGGACAGTTGCGTCTTGAACACCTCTGTCCAGATTTGTTCGGTATAGCCCAACGTGGCGGATACAAATTCACCCTGCGCGCGATCTTCTTGGGTCAAAGCCCCGCTACTGGACGATGTCGCCCCGCCGCTGTTATTGAGCAACGGCGATACATCGACGCCAAACACCAAGCCCAACCCCATAACAATCAACACACCGACAATGCCCATGCCGCCTGCTTTGCCTTTGGACATGCCTCGGCGGTCCTCAATGTTTCGACTGCCTTGTGATCCACGCCATTTCATTGCTTATCCCCCTTATAAATTTAAACTTAACGCCAATTTAGGCAGGCTTGGGGCGCGGTGCAAGCAGAACAGACTTGACCTGAGCCGCCCTAAATGATGCATGATGCCAAGCTTTAAGGGATTACGATGCTAAGACGCCTGTATGATTGGACTTTTTCACTGGCAAAAACGCCCTATGCGCTGTGGGCGCTGGCGTTTGTCTCTTTTATTGAAAGCTCAGTTTTCCCAATCCCGCCTGATATTTTAATGATCCCTTTGATCCTGTCCACCCCGAAACGGGCATGGCTGATCGCCACAGTCTGCACCATCGCCAGCGTTTTGGGCGGCGGTTTAGGCTATTATATCGGCGCTGAACTCTTTGACACATGGGGGCAACCCATCTTGGAATTCTACGGTAAACTAGCCGAGTTCGACACCTTCAAAGAACGTTTCAACGCCCTTGGCCATTGGGCAGTCCTGACCGCAGGCATCACCCCGTTCCCTTACAAAGTCATCACCATCACRTCAGGKGCGACAGGMYTGCCCTTYTTCCAATTCATAGCCTGGTCACTGGTCGCRCGCACYCTGCGTTATTTCATCATCGCGGGATTRCTCTGGAAATWYGGCGAYCCAATACGGGAATTCATTGAAAARCGTCTRGGATTGRTGTTCATACTGTTCATAATCCTGCTCGCAGGGGCCTTTTACTTGGTGAAATTCCTATGACACGTACAAAATATTTTTTCATGGCCACGCTAGGCTCGATTATTGTTCTTGGTTCGGCTTATGCCTTTCAACATCTTGGCGGCATGGCACCGTGCAAAATGTGCCTATGGCAACGCTGGCCGCATGGCGTGGCGATTATCATTGGGATCGTCGCCATTATTACCGACAAAAAGCAACTGGCATGGTTGGGGATGCTCGCCGCGCTCACCACAGCCGCTTTGGGTCTGTATCATGCGGGGGTTGAACTGACATGGTGGCAAGGGCCTACAACCTGTACCTCTGGCTCTATTGCTGGGTTGTCTACCGATCAATTGCTCGACCAAATCATGAATGCCCCCGTGGTACGTTGTGATGAGATCGCTTGGTCTTTATGGGGGATCAGCATGGCAGGCTGGAATGCCATTGCATCATTTGCTCTTGCATTAATGTGGGTAAAAGCAGCTATAGCGCCAAAAATCTGACACGGACGGTGACAGCGGATTATTTTTTCAACTGGCTCAAGGTGTGTTGTCCAAGTTGGATACGTTTTACAGGAACGATCTGCTCTTGCGGGGCTTTCTTTACAGGCTCTGATGCCGCATCCGTATTAATATCCGTGATCTTAAAATGTGAAATTTCRGGGTTTGGYACGRYGATCAAATGCTCATAACCAGAGGTATCAGGGTACATAAGCACCCCGATCCGCGCAATGCAGACAAAGACTAGGCAGCCATTGATTGTGCCTTTAAAACCAGACTGAACCATATCAACTATCAGATTATTCGCCATTTACGCAGACCTCATATGTACCTGCRTAGCAAACGAAAGCTTTATGACAAAAATAGGACATCGTTTAGGTAATCTTGCGACATTCTGGCCCGTTATAGGTGTTTTTTCAGGAACTTCGCTGCAAGCTCCAAGCCATCAGGGGCAATCCCATGCGCCATTCCACGCGATACATGGGTCTGCACATCAATGCCAACAGCCTCTAGTCCCGTCGCCGCTTTAGGCATGTCCGAAGGTGGTACAACCATATCAATATCGCCGTGGATCAACAACACAGGCGGCTTGGTTTGCACCTCATCGAGCAAGGTCTCAGGCTTTAAAAGCCGCCCAGAAAAGCCAACAACCGCTGCAATTTGATCGGTGCGGCGCGGGGCCACTTGCAACGACAGCATCGTGCCTTGGGAAAACCCAACAAGGGCGACTTTTTCTGGCAGAACCCCTTCGGCAACCATCACGCCGTTTAGCCAGTCATCAAACAATGCCGCCGTACGCAACATGGTCTCATTGGCCAAGCGTTCTGACGACATATCGATCATTGGAATGGGAAACCATTCACGGCCCATCGGGTTAATCGTGCAAGCATGGGGCGCATGGGGTGAATAAAATGCCGTATTAGGCAAGGCGCGTGACAAAGGCCCCGCCAGATCAATCAGATCATTACCGTCCGCACCGTAGCCGTGCACAAAAACAACCACACTCTCCGCACGTCCAGATGAAGCGGCGTGTTTTTCGGCCCGTAAAGTCATGATTTAATTCCCTCTTTATTCTTTACAACATGGTAATAAGACCACAACAATCGCGCCGCTACCCCGCGCCACGGCGTCCAGTCTTGTGCCATCACCCCAAGCGCTTTTTCGCTGGGGCGTTCCTCTAAATCGAATAGCACACGCACAGCTTCTTGCAACGCCAAATCACCGGGGGCAAAAACATCTGCCCGCCCCAATGAGAACATTGCATATATTTCCGCCGTCCAACGACCTATCCCTTTGATTTCAATCAACTTAAAGACGACTTCTTGCGTTGTAAGATCGCGCAAAGCAACATAATCCAGCCCAATTTCTGCCAGTGATTTCGCGTATTTAATCTTGGGACGTGACAGCCCGCAGGCACGCAATTCATCCTGTGACGCCGCAATGATTTTAGACGGGCTGGTCAGCCCTGCAACCACTAGGCGTTTCCAAATACTATTCGCCGCCGCGACCGATAATTGTTGCGACACAATCGTGTCGAGCAAGGTTTCAAACCCGTCAGGTTTCAGGCGCAACGGCAAAGCCCCCGTTTGCGCCAAGGCCTCGGCAAAACGCGGTTCTAACGCCGCCAAATACGCCGCCCCCTCGGCGACACAAGCCTCCGATACAATCACCCGCTCAATCATAAATACCGCTCCAACCAATCTTTGGCTTGAGCGGCACTATCGACAACTAAAGCCTCAGGCGTTGCAGGGCGTTTTATTAAGGCGACAGGGATTCCCAAAGCCCGCGCCGCATCCAGCTTTGAGCGGGCCCGATTCCCGCCTGCATTTTTCGCCACCAACCAGTCAATTTTCAACCGCTCGAACAGGGCTATTTCATCGCTCAAACTAAAGGGCGGTCGGCCAATGACAAATTCCCCGTTTTCAAACGGAAATTCAGCATGGGGCAGATCGATGACCCGTGCATATAAATAGCAACCCACCAAACAAGCATAATCGCGCAAAGTTTGCCGCCCCGTTGCCAAAAACACCTGTGATTTGGGTGTGATTAATGCCGCTAAATCCGCAATTTCATCAATGAAATGCCAGTCATCGCCTGCTTGCGGCAGCCATTCAGGGCGGCGCAAAATACAGTGGGGAATATTCAGCGCCCGACAGGCCGCATGGGCATTGGCGCTCATATTCGCCGCAAAAGGATGGGTCGCATCCAGCACGGCGGTAATGCCTTGCGCGGTCAGATATTCTTGTAAGCCTTCAACACCGCCAAAACCACCGATGCGGGTCTCAACGGGCAAAGGCGCAGGATCACGGGTCGCACCCGCCAAAGACGCTATCACATCGCGGGTTTTAAGTTGTTCTAAAACCGTGCGCGCATCTGAAGTTCCTGCCAAAACCAAAACCGTCATTGCGCCCGCCCTAGGATATCACCGTGACGATTTATAACTATAATATCAATAGATTGCATGGCACTGTTAAACCTATCCATCACAACAGATTGCGCCTGTTGAGCAATGGCTTGCGCCAACCCATCCCCTGCCCGTTCCACCGCTTCCAGCGCCGTATTAGCATCTGATACATCAGCCAGTCCCAGCGACAAAGACAGGGTATTTAAGKCGTCAAAATCCACTTGTGAACGTGAAGAATGCAGATCAATCGCCCCTTGCGCCAGCTTGGTAATTTTACCAATGCCACCGCCAATTGTCAGGCGGTCTACAGGCTTTTTCGTCATGTATTTCAACATGCCCCCCGCAAAATCGCCCATRTCCATCATCGCGTGATCAGGCAGRYCGTACAGCGCTTGCACAACCCGTTCACTGGTCGCGCCTGTACATCCCGCCACATGGCGCAAACCATCTGCACGCGCCACATCAATRCCGCGGTGAATAGAGGCGATCCATGCGGCACAAGAAAACGGCCGCACAATCCCCGTAGTGCCCAAAATAGACAGACCACCCTTAATCCCAAGACGCGGATTCCAAGTCTTTTGCGCTATTTTYKCCCCRTCAGGAATGGAAACAGTCACCARCACRTCCGCCGCTTGACCAAACTTTGCGGCTTGYTSTTCAATCACKYGGGCAATCATCTGACGTGGCACAGGATTAATCGCAGGTTCGCCCACGCCAATCGGCAGACCTGCCTTGGTCACRATCCCCACGCCTTCGCCTGCYGCAAAACACACSCCACCGTCGCTTTTACAGACCCGWACAATGATCAGCGCCCCGTGGGTMACATCAGGATCATCGCCCGCRTCTTTGGTGATCCCCACCTCGGCCCAATCCGCACCAAGCTGTTGATGTGCAAGCGGAAATTCTGGGGTCTCGCCCCGTGGTAAGGTGATCTGAACGCTCACAGGAAATCCATCGCCCCATAGGGCACACAACGCGGCCTTAGTTGCCGCCGTCGCACAGGCGCCTGTGGTCCAACCACGGCGCAATTCCCCTATTGGTTTACGTTCCATATCGCGGACTATAGGGCGGGATTTAG
>NVSA01000142.1 GCA_002401045.1 Paracoccaceae bacterium | reverse complement strand
ACGATGTGGTTGGAAACCATGGTCGACAGGGCAATGGCGGCGACGATGACCATGGATGTGGCCGATGAGAAGCCGCCTAAAAACGCAAGTGCGGCAAGGCCTTCTTGGCCTAGTGCTAGGGGGACGGTCAAAACGAAGAGGTCAGGATTTGAGCCTTCGGGTAATAATTCTTTGCCAGCAACGGCGATGGGAACAACAAAAAGGCACATCAAGAACAGGTATAGCGGGAATGCCCAGCTTGCTGTTGCCAGATGTTTTTCGGCGTCATTTTCAACGACGACCACTTGGAACATACGGGGCAAACAAATGATGGCGGTGGCGGACAGGAACATCAAGGTGACCCAACGGGGCGTATAGATGCCCTTATCGAGTGGAATATAGGTTTCGGATTTTCGCAAGATTTCGGCGGGGCCGTCCGCGACAAACCAGACCACGAAAATACCGACCGATAAAAGGGCGACCAGCTTGACGATTGCCTCAACCGCAATGGCGGTGACAACACCGTGATGGCGTTCATTAGCGTCTAGATTTCTCGTGCCAAAGACAACCGTAAATGCGGCCAGCCCGATAGCGATTATAAGCGCGGTAATCGCGGGTGAGGGGGCATTTGCACTGCTCTGGGTGAACACAGAAAAGCTAAGCGTTAACGATTGCAGTTGCAGGGCGATGTAGGGTGTTGTGCCGATGACGGATAGCAAGGTGACAACGACGGCAAGCAGGCTGCTTTTGCCGTAGCGTGATGATAATAAATCGGCGATGGATGTGATGCGTTGGGTGCGCCCTATGCGTACGATTTTGCGTAACAACCACCACCAGCCGATGAAAACCAAGGTGGGTCCTAGGTAGATTGCGAGGAATTCCAGTCCATTGCGGGCGGCGGATCCGACCGCGCCGTAGAATGTCCATGCCGTGCAGTAGACTGAAATCGACAAGGTGTAGACGATGGGGGATCTTAAAATGCCCATCTTGCCGTTTTCGGCCCAACGTTCGGCTAAGGCGGCGATCAGGAACAGCGCCAATACATAGACCAGACAAATGCTGGCAAGTATATTAAAGGTAAGCATCTAGTCGCCTTGCATTTCACGACCGAGTGTTAGCGAGAGGAGTAAGGCTAGGATAATCAGACCAGCCCAGACCCCGAAGATGTATAAAATTCCTGTGCTGATGCCCCATAATCCATCTTTGGGTAGAAATGCCCCAACAAGGGGGGATAGTAGCAGGCAAAACCCAAGGGCAGGCAACATCAGCGCGGCTTCGCGTTTTTTACGACTGTTGCGCGTTGCAGCATCTGCAATTTCAAAGGATGATTTATCGGTCATATATTCAACAGATCGCGTACAGCCGCGACAATGTCATTGTTGGAAAATGGCTTGGACATAAACAGGCTAGCGCCTGCATTTTCAGCTGCAAGTCGATCTTTCTTTTGGCCTTTGGCGGTCAAAACCAAAACAGGTAGCTTTCGGTAGGCATCTAGATTGCGCAGTTCTTCAAGTATTTCCATACCGCTTTTATGCGGTAGCATCATATCGAGAATAAGCAGGTCAGGATTGGTTTTATGCAAATGGTCTACGGCATCATTCCCATCGGCACAGGACGACACCGCGAAACCCTCGCGTGACAAAAGATAAGATAAGGCCTCTACGATGAAAGGCTCGTCTTCAACGATCAAAACGGACTTAGACACGCACTTGCTCCCTAAAAGACGCGACGACATGAAACTAACGAGAAATCTGTGAAGCGCAAGCAGGATTAATTTAGCAGGTATTTTGATCGTCGTGCGGGGCAATCTGTGCGCGGGCAAACCGAGCATTGTAAGCCTACAGCCAAGTTAGGTAGTGTGGCGATATCAGAACTATCATAGTCAGATGTTATCAACATTATAGCGCTTGAACGTGCAGGCAGACCAATGGTTGCACGTCCAATATAGCTGGAAATTGAATAGGTTAAAAAACGTTCGCCTGTTGGCATATTAATAATGGCTTTGATCGGTTGCATCGGGTGCGATAGCGATCTGTAAATCGGCCAAATAGGGCAGCCGCTACCAAGTTTAGGAAGCGCTAAAAGGGGCAGCTGTTTGCGAAATGTTACGGCACCAGAACCGTCACATTTCAACAAACCAAATTCAGGAATGCCTGCATCGTCGGGCAGATGTGCCATACGGTGTAGAACGGTTGGCAGGTCGAAATGCAAATCTTGGGCGATAGCGATTGGATYATACTTATGCGCTTTTGCTGTGCTTAGAAAACTGTCCAGTGGCATAAGTCGCGCCAGTTTTGCATATTCTTGCAAGCCCGATACCGCATCATCGCGATCATTCTTTTTGGTTGCGAGTGTCTGTGCTAATTCGGCAGGGGTCGTTGATCCATCTTCTAGGGTTGGCAAATGGAACCCAATGGCTTCAAAAACAGATACAGGCATGATGCTGGCATCTGATGCGGTATCTGTTTGATTGGTGCCGAAATGTTCTAAAATCTCTTCAGAAGTTACGGACAGGCGCTGGGCTTCGGTTAGTAGGTTGGATAAAAAACGGGCGTGAAGGTCGGGTTCCATGTCTTGGCCATCGACCAACAGCTCAGCGGTTGATCTAATTGCGGTGATGTTACTGAGCATTAAATGCATGGCCTCAGAGACGAATGGATCACTGTTGATTTGGTCAGATATTGCCTGCAAATTGCCGCGTAGTATTTTGGTCTGTTCCGTTTGATGTTCAATCAGGCGGGCAAAATCAGGAAAACGTGCAATGAATTCTTCGGTGCGATCCAAAGATTTCATATCAGCATCCATGGTAATCAGCGCTTCTTTAATGCCATTAATAAGTCGCTGACTAGCGCCTTGGGCCAGCTCGCGGGCATCGGTGCCTAGCGCGGTTGCAATGGCAATCAAAGTCCGCCCAGCGATTCCACGTTTATTATGCTCAATCAGGTTTAAGTAGGATGCAGAAATCCCAGCCAGCTTGGCAAGAGCCGCTTGATTTAGTTTTTTCGTGCGTCTGCGTTCACGAATGCGTGTGCCCAGCAGTGTGCGTGCCAATTGCGTTACTCCTTAATATTTAAGTAATTTTTTCTCTATAGTAAATATATTTACTAAATTAGGAAATGTAAAATTAAATAATTTACAAAATAAATGTTATAAAACAAAAACTTATTGTAAAAGTTACAATTCTGGATAATCTAAAAGGGTCGTTAGACACTGGTGTGTCGTTCGTGGAGGAGCAGAGCACATCAGAACATGGGAGGAAATCTATGTCTAAATTAACACGTCGTGGACTTATCAAATCGAGTGCCGTTATGGGTGCTGGTCTTGCTATGCCTGCATTTTTCACAAGTACTGCTAATGCATATACAAACGCACCGACAGGTGGGTCTGTAACGCTTGGCTTTAACGTACCTCAAACAGGTCCATATGCGGACGAAGGCAGCGATGAGCTGCGTGCATATGAGCTGGCTGTCGAACACCTAAATGGTGGTGGCGATGGTGGTATGATGAATACGTTCTCATCAAAAGCGCTTAAGGGTAATGGTATCCTTGGCAAGAAAGTTGAATTCGTAACGGGCGACACACAGACTAAGTCTGATGCGGCGCGTGCATCTGCGAAATCAATGATCGAAAAAGATGGCGCAATCATGATCACCGGTGGCTCTTCATCTGGTGTGGCGATTGCGGTTCAAGATCTATGCCAAAGTGCTGGCGTTATCTTTATGGCTGGTTTGACACACTCAAACGACACAACTGGTAAAGATAAGAAAGCCAATGGCTTCCGTCACTTCTTTAACGGTTATATGTCGGGTGCTGCTTTGGCACCTGTGTTGGCTAAAGAATATGGTAAAGACCGTAATGCGTATCACCTAACGGCTGATTACACTTGGGGTTGGACACAACAAGAGTCTATCCAGCAAGCAACCGAAGCCGTGGGCTGGAACACAGTAAACAATGTGCTGACACCGCTTGCGACGCAAGATTTTTCATCCTACATCGCGCCTGTGCTGAACTCTGGTGCCGATATTTTGGTTCTGAACCATTACGGCGGAAACATGATCAACTCTTTGACTTCTGCGGTTCAGTTTGGCCTGCGTGACAAGCAAGTTAACGGCAAGAACTTTGAAATCATTGTTCCATTGTACTCAGAGCTTATGGCTAAAGGTGCTGGTGCAAACATCAAAGGTATCCTTGGATCGACAAACTGGTCTTGGACACTTGGCGATGACGGTACGAAGGCATTCGTTAGATCGTTTGGTGAAAAATATGGCTTCCCGCCATCAAATGCTGCCCAAACAGTTTACGCACAAACACTGCTATATGCGGATGCTTGTGAACGTGCGGGTACATTCAACCCMTGTGGCATTGGYGAGTCTCTTGARGGCTTTGAATTCGATGGCTTGGGCAATGGTCCAACACTTTACCGCAAAGAAGATCACCAGTGCTTTAAAGACGTGCTTGTGATGAAAGGTAAAGAGAATCCAACGAACGAATACGAYGCACTAGAAATCGTTGAAGTGACACCTCGTGCCCAAGTTGAGTACGAACCAGAWSACCSCAKRWWMRYGGGNGRWTCWYYRSRYCRATNKTRATCCAGGCGCGTAATTGCGACTGAATTGTAAACGCGATCACGCTGGTCAAAGGGCTGGCGTGATCAACCTATATCGCCCAATCGGGCTCTCACTTTAAACAGGGTAGATAACAATGGATCAATTCCTGGTACAGGTCTTGAATGGACTGGATAAAGGCAGCGCCTATGCGTTGATTGCCTTGGGCCTTACGCTCATCTTTGGTACGCTTGGTGTGGTTAATTTCGCGCACGGCGCACTGTTTATGGTTGGAGCTTTTTGTGCGGTAACACTGCAAAAGATTTTCCACATCTCGAGTATAACAATTGATCCAACAAGGACGGACTTTTTAGGTAGGCCCTTGCAGGTGAAAACGCCCTACATCATTGAATGGTTTGGGGAAGCCGCGGGGCAAGCGATGATAAACTGGTCGGTTCCGCTGGCGATTTTATTCTCGATCCCGATCATGTTGGTGATTGGTTTTGTGATGGAACGCGGATTGATCCGCCATTTCTATAAACGCCCTCATGCGGATCAGATTTTGGTTACTTTCGGTCTGGCTATTGTTATCCAAGAATTGGTCAAAGCAAGTTACGGCGCGAACCCAATTCCGACACCAATGCCAAGTCAGTTTATTGGTACGTTTGATTTTGGCGCTTTGCTGGGCATGGCCGAAGGAACGGTTACCTATCCTTACTGGCGTCTGATTTACTTCTTATTTTCTGCCACTGTTATTGGTACGATTTTTGCATTCTTGCGCTACACCACCTTTGGTATGGTTGTGCGCGCAGGCATGGCAGACCGTGAAACAGTGGGGTTGCTCGGTATTAATATCGACAAAAAGTTCACGATTATGTTCGGGATTGCGGCCTGTGTGACAGGCATGGCGGGTGTTATGTATGCCCCAATCAATTCGCCGAATTATCATATGGGGATGGATTTCCTTGTACTGTCATTCGTTGTCGTTGTTGTGGGCGGCATGGGGTCACTCCCTGGCGCTATACTCGCGGGCTTTATGCTGGGTATCTTGGAAAGTTTTGCTTCCATGAACGTTGTGAAAGGCTTCTTTGAAGCTTTCT
>NVSA01000141.1 GCA_002401045.1 Paracoccaceae bacterium | reverse complement strand
ATTTTGAACCCCATCGCCTCAATCCCCTTGGCAAGGCACGCCGTTTTAAGATGAATGCTTTGCGCAATCGCTTGCAAGCCTTTAGGGCCGTGAAACACAGCGTACATGGACGCCATAACCGCCAGCAAAGCCTGCGCAGTACACACGTTCGACGTGGCTTTTTCACGGCGGATATGTTGTTCACGGGTTTGCAGTGCCAAGCGCATCGCCCGATTGCCATTGGAATCGACTGACACCCCGACCAAACGCCCCGGCATCGCGCGTTTATAGGCATCTTTCGTCGCCAAATAAGCCGCATGAGGCCCGCCATATCCCATGGGAACGCCAAAACGTTGGCTTGATCCCACAGCAATATCGGCACCCATCGCGCCGGGTTCTTTTAGCAAGGTCAGCGCCAATGGATCCGCCGCCACAATGCCCACCGCCTTAGCCGCGTGCAATTGCGCAATCACATCGGTGAAATCTTGCACATGGCCGTAAGTGCCAGGGTATTGGAAAATCGCGCCAAACACTTGATCGGCCTGCAAATCCGCCACAGCGCCAACAATGATTTCAATCCCCAACGGTTTGGCACGGGTTTTAATCACATCAATATTTTGTGGATGGCAATTCTCATCGACAAAAAATGCGGTTGCTTTGGATTTAGCCACCCGTTGCCCCATGGTCATCGCCTCGGCGCAGGCCGTTGCCTCATCGAGCAACGACGCATTGGCAATATCCAGCCCCGTTAGATCGCTAATCATGGTTTGGAAATTCAACAACGCTTCCAATCGACCTTGGGAAATCTCAGGCTGATACGGCGTATAGGCGGTATACCACGCAGGATTTTCAAAGATATTGCGCTGAATGGCAGGCGGTGTGACCGTGCCGTGATAGCCCTGCCCGATCAAGGACGTGAACACTTGGTTCATCTTGCCCACTTCGCGCATATAGGCCAGCATTTCGCTTTCCGACATCGGTGCCCAGTCCAAAGCGTCCTTTTGCCTGATCGCCGCTGGTACGGTCTGGTCTATTAACTCATCGAGTGATCCAACGCCTAAAACCTCTAACATATCAACCATTTCTTCAGGCGACGGCCCAATATGGCGACGGTTGGCAAAATCATAAGGCTGGTAGTCTGTCAGGGTATAAGACATCGGTTTTCCAAATATTAGGCTATGCGATCAAGGCTTTATAGGCAGATTCGTCTAACAATGTGTCCATGTCAGAGGCATTGTTTAGCTTCATCTTAAAGAACCAAGCTGCCTCCATCGCGTCCTCATTGATCAGGCTAGGATTTTCAATCAAAGCCCCGTTTACTTCAACGATTTCACCGTCCAAAGGTGCCAAAATATCGCTGGCAGCTTTAACGCTTTCGATCACCACGATTTCTTCGTTCTTACTGACCGCGGTGCCTGCGTCAGGCAATTCAACGAATACGATTTCGCCCAAAGCTTCGGCGGCATGTTCGGTAATCCCGACCACGACCAATTCGCCTTCGGGTTTCAACCATTCATGTTCTTCGGTAAATTTTACAGTCATGATGTTATCGTCCTATTTTCTAGGTTTATCGTTTAAAATTAGCAGGCATAAAAGGCAATCCCACAACCTTTACGGGCAACCTCTTACCGCGCAATTCTGCAAAAATCTGTGTGCCTATTTCACTGTGTTCCGCTGGCACATAGCCCATGGACACGGGCGCTTGTACGCTAGGGCCAAAGCCGCCCGATGTGATGGTACCAATTTGCTGATCGCTGTCCATATCGGCAAATAGCGGCGTGCCTGCCCGCATGGGGGCGCGGCCTTCTGGTGACAGCCCCACACGTTTGCGGCTTGCGCCTAAATCGAGCTGTTTTAAGATCACATCTGCACCGATAAAGCCACCTGCACGCAGCCCGCCCAAACGGCGGATTTTTTGAATACCCCAACTCAAACCCGCCTCAATCGGGGTCGTTGTGGCGTCAATATCATTGCCATAAAGACATAATCCTGCCTCAAGGCGCAAACTATCGCGCGCGCCCAAACCAATGGGTTCCACGCAATCCATCGCCAGTAAAGCCTGCGCTAAATCGGGGGCGTTATGGCTGGGAATGGAAATTTCATAGCCATCCTCGCCGGTATAACCAGAGCGCGACACGAAGCATTCTGCGCCTAAAATATCCACTGTGATGACATCCATGAACCGCATATCTGCTACCGCTGGTGCCAGCCGTTCTAACGCCGCTTGCGACGCAGGGCCTTGGATCGCCAGCAATGCACGATCTTGCAGTACCTCTATGTCGCAAACATCTGACAGATGCGCCCGCAGATGGGCAATATCGGCATCTTTACACGCGGCATTAACCACCAAAAACAGATGATCGCCGCGATTAGCCACCATAAGATCGTCTTCTATGCCACCGTTATCATTGGTAAAAAAACCGTATCGCTGACGGTCTTCTTTTAGCCCCGCAACAGAGATAGGCAGTAATTTTTCCAAGGCCAAAGCCGCATCCTCTAGGACGCCAGATTTGGCCCGCAACACGACTTGCCCCATGTGACTAACATCAAAAAGCCCTGCTTGAGCGCGGCAATGCAGATGTTCTTTCATCACGCCCAGCGGATATTGCACGGGCATCGCATACCCTGCAAACGGCACCATCTTAGCCCCAAGATCGACATGCATTTGGTACAGTGACGTTTGTTTTAAATCAGCCATGACGCCCATTCCTCTACTGCGCAGCTCAAACGGCCTAATGCGCAATGTTTCCTATCGGAAACTTATTTGACCCAGCAGATTCGGGCAAGGCCAATTTGCGCCACAGCAGACTTGCTATAAAACGTATGCCTGATTAATATAATCAGGAAATGCACTTACAGGTCGATTCCACATCCATGTCAGCCGTTCTAAAATATGAAGCCATCGTGCAAAGAGACATCACACCATGTGATTTTTCCGCCGATGCGCTATGCTTTTTGAACAAATTGCGGATGATGGCCATGCGCTGTCGTAGCTCTGCCAACATGGATATATTTGAGGCTTGTCGTTTGTTGCTGACGGATGACGCCGCCTTGGCCGACAGCTATACCGACGCGCTTTTACGCACCATGCGCCAAGGCTTGGACAAATCGCCGACATTATATGCCCCAAACAGCCCAGATCAGTCGTTTGATGAGGCATGGTTGTTGCGCGCACTCTACCGCGCCCATGAAAATGATCTCGCATCCCTGCGTTTTTTGATCGATAGCCGCATCGCCCTGCCGTACCGCAGGTCTATGGCGTTCTTGATCCAAAACGTATCCGAGCAAATTTCTCAAGTTTAGAATGATTCTAAAAAGCCTAGACAAAGGCTTTTGTAGGGGTATATTTGCAGTTGAGGGAAGCCAGCCGAACTGCAAGCCACCCACCATCCCACATTTTATTCAAGGAATTTGTAATGACCCAAACAGCGGCAAACCTATCCCCATCTGACAAAGAAGCCATCGCAGAGGCGTTGAACCAATGCGTAGCCGAAACCGCCGTGACCACGATGCTGGCACAAAACTTTCACTGGAACGTTAAAGGCATGGGCTTTGGCCCTTTGCACGCGATGTTTCAAACCATCTATGAAGATCACTTTATCGCCCAAGACGATCTGGCTGAACGCGTCAGAGCGCTCGATATGCACGCTGAAGGCACGCTTGCAGGGATGATTAAACGCTCAAAAGTGGCTGAATTTGACGGCAAAGCCACTGACAAAGAGATGATCAAAATGTTGCTAGACGCCCAAGAAACCACGGCGGCAACGCTGGCAGGTGCAGGCGCTGTTGCGGCAAATGCCAATGACACATTGACTGAAGATTTGTGCATTGAACGTGGCCTTGCCCATGAGAAATTCGCGTGGTTCTTACGTTCACACCTAGCCTAACGGATTGTTAACACCCTTTTTGTGGCACTTGCGTCCATAGGCTTCACGCCAATGTTCATATTTGCCCAAAGCTTGTTGCTGAAGCACCAACATGTCTACAAAGGCGCGTTGGTGTTTTTTCTTTTTAAGCTTCTTAAACAAAGACTTCTGCGGCTTGGTCATAGAACAGGCAATACAATGCCCAAGCCGTTTGTACTTACAAATATCGATACAAGGGGACGGTATTTTGGTCATTGGCCTGCTTGCTATTGTGGCACAATTGGGTGCCGTGGCTTGCGGAGTTGGGAACTTACTTGGTCAATATAAGCTTATTTTGCTTGGTCTTACGAAGGATATAAACCTCATTGCCCAAAATAAACCGCGCGGTTTTTTCAGGCCCTAAAATATCATTCGCATCATAAGTGCTGATATTATCCACATGCAGGCTGTGAAGATCGTCAGGATCGATCGGTACAGGCTTTTCCATTTTCTATCCGTCCGCGCAATAGGCTACAATATTACTCAAGTACCTGCTTGTAACAGGATTCTAGCCGACCGCAAGACTGAGTGTTTTAATTGGGTATAGGTTTTTTGGGATAAAATAGGTCAAAACAACCTCACAAAGCCGCTCCAAGACACCTTAAGTTGAAATAGTCTTAAAATTAGGCTAATGTCATTAGAATATTTACAGAAAGTTTTATTATGTCAGAAGAATTACCCGAAAAATCAAAAAATTTACCCGAATGTATAGAATACGGGGAAGTTGCTCGTCTCTTTCCTGTTCTATCAACCACCTCAAAAGAAGGCCGTACAACATCCATTGTTCTAGCATGTATGGCCAAAATTGATGAGTTTGGCGCATCTATATTAGCACAACTTGGCCAACGCGTGGGCAAAACGTCAAAAATTGAGACCTACACAGAAGTTGTTCCCAAAAAACCGACAGATTCAAAGGATCGACCTGATGGGTTAATCGTTATCAAGACAGGCCGAAAGGAATGGAGAGCCTTAGTCGAGGCAAAAGTTGGAAGTAATAAACTTGACCMCRATCAAGTGGAACGCTACCGACAGCTATGTAAAGATAATAAAATTGATTGTGTTATTACCTTTTCAAATCAATTTGCCACAACGCCCCATATTCACCCTTTAGAAGTTATTCAAAAAAGCCGCTCAAAAATACCCGTGTACCATTTTTCTTGGATGTCTCTGCTAACAGAGGCCAAATTACTAATAGATCAAGAAGCTGTTGTTGATGCGGATCAACGGATTTTATTGAATGAGCTATGCCGTTTTCTTTCGCATGAAAGTGCAGGCGTTAAAGGGTTTGACCGCATGCCAAAAGAATGGAGTGAAATTAATAAGCTGGTTTCTAGTGGCGGCGGAATACCTGCAAAGTCCGAAGAGGCTATCGCAGTAATGAATGCTTGGCATCAAGAAACGAGGGATTTATCTCTAATTCTAAGTCGTATAACCGAAACAAGTGTAACTGAATGCTTAAGCCGCAAACATTGGAATGACCGCGCCGAGAGGTTGAAGCATGAGTTGAACAAGTTCCGTGAAGAAAAACAACTTTTTGTCCAGCTCGATATTCCAAATGCAGCAGCTCCATTAGAGGTTATCGCTGATATTAGCAGGAGGTGTGTTGACGTTGGAATGACCCTTCGAGCACCCGAAGATAAAGTATCAACTAAAGCGCGAGTAAATTGGCTTTTAAGACAAATTAAAACTGAAAACATAGATATTAAAACTAAAAACATAGATAATTTATATTTGCGATTAATGTGGCCAGGAAAAGCTGAAC
>NVSA01000140.1 GCA_002401045.1 Paracoccaceae bacterium | reverse complement strand
AGTGTTGATGGGGTTTTATATCCTAAAACCTGTGCGGATCGTACAATGCAAAACCGCGCCCCTCAAGATGCCGTGCGTCTGAATATGGATAAAGCCATTGCCTATTTGGGCGGTGATGTAGCGATCAAAAAACTAACTTACATCGATCAAGACGTTCAAGCTTCACTGGACCCACAGATGTTGAAAGAAACCGTGGGCGACATTGTTCTGGCACGCAAAGACATCGGCACCTCTTACCATATTGCCGTGGTGGTTGATGATGCGCACCAAGGTATAACCCATGTAACGCGGGGGCGCGATTTGCAATCTGCCACGCCGCTCCACCGCCTCTTGCAAGCCTTGCTCGATCTACCAACACCCCAATATCACCACCACCGCCTGATCCGTGATGCGGCAGGAAAACGATTGGCGAAACGCGATGATGCACGGGCTATTCGGGCGTATCGCGATATGGGCAAAACCCTTGCCGATATACGCGCAATGGTCGGGCTAGCTTAGCGGCTTGGTCAGTGCGACCTCAACCCCATCTTGAATTTCAGTGTAGAAACACGAGCGTCGATTGGTGTGACAAGCAGGCCCGGTTTGGTCGACCAAGATCAATAAACAATCACGATCACAATCGACGCGCATGCCAATCAGCTGTTGCATATTGCCTGATGTCAGCCCCTTTGCCCAGAATTCTTGGCGTGACCGCGACCAATAGGTCACATGCCCTGACGTTAGGGTTTTCTCAATACTTTGGGCATTCATCCAGGCCATCATTAACACTTCACCGGTGTCATGTTGCTGGGCAATTGCGGGGATTAGCCCGTTTGCGTCATATTTTAAGGTGCTTGCATCAAATTTTACCATTGCGCCCGTCACTTTCGCTTTGCTTTCTAAGTTTGCCGCCCTAGTTAGGCAGGTAAGGTGCAAAATGCAAAGGCCATTCACGATGTCTGACACTAAAGATTTGATGAAGCTTTATTCCCAGCGGATTTTGGCACTTGCAGCGGGTATTTCACATACCGATCGGTTGGAAAACCCTGATGCGACGATCCGCAAACGTTCACCACTATGCGGATCGACGGTTGAAATCGATGTTAAATATGACGGCGAAAAAATCACCCAATATGGCCAAGACGTCAAAGCCTGCGCCTTGGGTCAAACATCGGCGTCTGTTCTGGGCGCGCATGTTGTCGGGCTGTCGCAGGCGGAAATCACCCTTGGGCGCGATCAGTTGTTCGCCATGTTGACCCAAGAAGGTGCCGCCCCTGATGCTCCGTTTGGGGATTTGGAAGTGTTAGAACCTGCGCGGGCTTATTCTAACCGTCATGCATCGATTATGCTGGCCTTTGAAGCAACATTGTCTGCCATAGAACAAGCCAAAAAAAACGCCGCAAACCAATAGGTTGCGGCGTAAAGTTAAGCAAATCACACGAGACAGGCAACTTGGCATTCCAAGAAAATATGTTCCGAGGCGTGGAACGGCCAAACTTTGAAGGGGGTTGTTTGGCTACCAATGTGATCGCAGGCTAAAAGTTAGACGGCTGGGATATGCAAAGTTGCGACGACCAAGACGATGATGGCGACCAAGCCAAGGGCATCCTCAAAGTAGCTATAGGTTGGGTGGGTTGCGAGCTTAGAAATTGTTTTCATTTTTTGATACTCCCAGTGTGTTTGT
Organism: Paracoccaceae bacterium; assembly: GCA_002401045.1. Taxonomy (GTDB): domain Bacteria; phylum Pseudomonadota; class Alphaproteobacteria; order Rhodobacterales; family Rhodobacteraceae; genus Amylibacter. Next base: position 3,991 of record NVSA01000140.1, on the reverse strand, counting down.
TCTCTTGTTGCTCCTTTGTTCTCACGCGGTTAACGATAAGTAAAGAACTTTATGGGAACATTTGCGAACATAAAGGGATTGTTCTGTCTAACCTATTGATAATAATAGAATAGATTTTTCTTGCTCATGCAGGAACAAAGCCGTGCGCGCCGCCTGTCCACGGGGTGATTGCAAGGCTTCATCGTGGGATAACAGCAATCGGGCATCATCTTGGGCCGTTTTCATCAGATCCTTTTGCGATTCTAGATCCCCAATGCGAAAACGTGGCAATCCTGATTGTGCAGTTCCCAACACATCACCTGCCCCGCGCAATTGTAAATCTTCCTCGGCAATGCGAAACCCGTCATTGGTTTCGCGCATCACCGTCAAACGTCGCTCGGCGGTTTTGCCCAAGGGCGGTGCGTACATTAACAAACAAGTGCTTTTGATGTCGCCGCGCCCGACCCGTCCGCGCAGCTGGTGCAATTGTGCCAAACCGAAATGTTCGGCTTGTTCAATCACTATGATCGACGCATTAGGGACATCAACGCCGACCTCAATTACCGTGGTGGCGACCAAAACTTGGGTTTTTCCCGCAGAAAAATCGGCCATTGCGGCGTCTTTGTCGGCACTGGGCATTTGTCCGTGTACCAATCCAACAGCGGCCTCGCCCAAAGCAATGCGTAATGTGCGAAAGCGTTCTTGCGCGGCGGTGAAATCCAGTACTTCGCTTTCATCGACCAAAGGGCAAACCCAATAGGCCTGCCGTCCTTGCGCTATTGCTGACTTTAGGCGCTCAACCACCTGATCGTAGCGGGTGTTTGGCAGTAAAACGGTTTCAATTTCTTGGCGCCCTGGGGGCTTTTCATCCAAAATAGATACATCCATATCGCCGTAATGCGCCAATTCCAACGAGCGCGGGATTGGTGTCGCGGTCATTACCAACACATCAACGCAAGCGCCTTTTGCGCCCAGTTCCATCCGTTGGCGCACCCCAAAGCGGTGTTGCTCATCAACGATTGCCAACCGTAAATCGCAAAATTCGACATCTTTTTGAAACACCGCATGGGTGCCCACAAGAATTTGAATGTCACCACGTTTTAGTGCGGCTAATTTGGCACGGCGTTCCGAACCTTTGTCGCGCCCCGTCAGAATTTCCAGCACAACCCCTGCCTCGCTTGCCAAAGGTTGCAAGCCGTATAAATGTTGTCGCGCCAAAATTTCGGTGGGGGCCATCATCACGCCTTGGCCGCCCGCTTCGACCGCTGTGAGCAAGGCCAAAAATGCCACAAGCGTTTTGCCTGATCCCACATCGCCTTGTAACAGTCGGTTCATCCGCAACGGGCTGGCCATATCATCGATGATTTCTTGGCTGGATCGCAACTGCGCATGCGTGGGTTTATAAGGTAATTGTGCCAAAACCTTATTTTTCAACGCGCCGTTTCCGATTGTAGGCGCACCTTTTTGTTGGCGCATATCCGCGCGCGCAATCGCCAAGGTCAATTGATGCACAAAGAATTCATCATAGGCCAAACGGCTACGTGCAGGGGCATTTTGTGCCACGTCATCCAAACCTTTCGGGGCGTGCATTTCTCGAACTGCCGTGTCCCAGTCAGGCCAATTGTGTTTGGCTTTCAGGCTTGGATCAATCCATTCGGGCAAGGTTGGAATCTTTGCCAAGACTGATCCCGTGGCCTTTTGCATCAGCTTTTGGCTGACCCCTGTTGTCAGGGGATAAACTGGTTCAAATTCAGGGATGTCTTGGGTTTGGCCTAGCGGTTCGATGTAGTCGGGATGCACCATTTGGGCGATGCCGTCAAAGACCTCTAGCTTGCCTGAAATAATCCGTTTTTGCCCTGTGGGAAGTTGTTTGCGCAACCAATCCGCGCGGGCATGAAAAAACACCAACTGAAAACTGGTCTGCGCATCTTCGACCGTGACACGGTAAGGCTTGCCCTTGATCGCATTGGGCGAGTGCAAACCGACCGTGATTTCAACGGTCACGACACAAGGGGCAACAACGTCTTGGATACTGCGCACGGGACGTCGATCAATCACATTATGGGGCGGGGTAAAAGCCAGATCGATGGGTTTTTCCACTGCCATTTTCAAGAAAGCCTCAGCCGTGCGCGGGCCAATGCCGTCGATCCCTGTCAGGCTGGAAAAAAGCGGGAATAGAATTTCGGGGCGCTGGCTCATGGGTGCAATATCATCCCAGTTGCTCGATGAAGGCAAGCCACTGGGCTTCATTCATCAACTCAATGCCCAAATCTTGTGCTTTTTTCGCCTTTGATCCCGCCCCTGGCCCTGCCACGACAATATCGGTTTTTGCCGAAACCGACCCCGATACTTTTGCGCCCAGACTTTCTGCGCGGGCTTTGGCCTCGGCCCGTGTCATTAGTTCTAATGACCCCGTGAAAACAACCGTTTTGCCTGCCACGGGACTACCGTCGTTTTGCGGCGCAAGCACATCTTGTATGTCCAACTCAGCCGCYAAACGATCAATGGCCGCGCGGGTGTCTTGGTGCTGGAACGCATCGACGACGGCTTGGGCAAGAACATCGCCGACACCGTCAATCCCAATCAAGTTTTCCCACGCCGTACTGTCAGGGCTACGGGCTTGGTCAATCGCTACAATGAACGCATCCCATGAGCCATAATTTCGTGCCAGCAAGGTGGCCGTGGTATCGCCCAGATGGCGAATACCCAGACCAAACAGCAGTTTGTTGAGTGGAATTTTACGCTTTTCATCGATTGCATCAAACAGCTTGGCGGCGGATTTATCGCCCCAACCATCGCGGTTTTTCAACTTGGTAAACTGTGTCGTGTCACGTTGCCGTAAGGTGAAAATATCTGCAGGTTCTTTGATGGTCAGCTGATCATCGCCAAAAAACATCTCGATCTGCTTATTGCCCAAACCATCAATATCAAAAGCCCCGCGTGACACGAAATGTTTCAATTTTTCTGTTGCTTGGGCGGGACAAATCATGCCGCCTGAACAGCGTGCAACACTGTCGCCTGCGTCCCGAATAGCGGGTGATCCGCAATCGGGGCATGTGGTTGGGAACACAAATTTATGGCTATCATCAGGGCGTTTGGACAGATCAACATCACGGATTTTCGGGATCACATCGCCTGCGCGGTAGACCTCAACCCAATCGCCAACCCGAATATCGCGGCCTTCGCGGATCGGCGTGCCTGTGCTGTCGCGCCCTGCGATATAATCCTCATTATGCAAGGTGGCGTTTGAGACCACTACGCCGCCGACGGTGACGGGATGCAGGCGCGCAACGGGCGATAATGCCCCTGTGCGGCCGACTTGAATGTCGATTTCCTCTATACGGGTATGGGCAATTTCGGCGGGGAATTTATGGGCAACGGCCCACCGCGGTGTGGTGGCGCGAAACCCTAGGCGTTCTTGCAATGCTAGATCATCAACCTTGTAGACAACCCCGTCGATATCATAGCCTAATGTCGCGCGTTGCTCTTCGATTTGTCTGTATTGTGCAATCAGTTTTGCAGGGCTTTGGCACAGTTTTGTCAGTGGATTTATGGAAAAACCATAGGTGGCAAGCTGTTCTATTGCTGCCATTTGACTGCTTGCTAACGGTGCGCTGAGCTCACCCCATGCATAGGCGAAAAAGCGTAAAGGGCGTGATTTTGTGATGGATGCATCAAGTTGGCGCAAAGATCCCGCCGCCGCGTTGCGCGGGTTGGCAAAGGGTTTTGCTTTCTTGGCGGCTTGGGCGGCGTTTAAAGCGTCAAAATCGGCGTGATCCATATAGACCTCGCCGCGCACTTCTAAAACCTCGGGGGCATTTTTAATCTCATGGGGGATATCTGTGATGGTTCTGGCATTGTTCGTGACATTTTCACCGATTGCGCCATCGCCACGGGTGGCGGCTGAAATCAGAACGCCGTTTTCATAGCGTAGTGACAGTGATAGCCCGTCAATTTTAGGCTCGGCAGTATAAGATAGGTAATCGCTATCACTTAAGCCTAGATATTTGCG
>NVSA01000139.1 GCA_002401045.1 Paracoccaceae bacterium | reverse complement strand
GTGGCAAGGAGGCGAAGAGCGGTCACCAATCCATGATCAAGGCTCTTATGGGGTCAAAGACTGCAATTTCAGTTTTGATCCATACACCGTCTCCTTCGCCACAATACTATTTGATAGAAAGGGCGTATGGGCAAGACCCGAAAGTCAAAGACAAGTTTGGTGAAATTATCCCCGATTTACACCCACAAAAATTAATGCCTTCATTCGAAATCTATGGGCAACATGAAATCTCGGAACTCACCCGCGATAAGAATGCACTTGCTGAAATTCTAACACGGTTTGTTGGCCAAAGCGAAAGTCAACAAGGTATATTGGATGAAATCAGAACTAGGTTGAAAGAATCCAGAAACACGATTTCTACGAAGCAACAGAAGTTGGAACAACTTGATGATGTGCTTTCGGCTCTTCCTTCCCTAAAGGAACAACTCAAGCAATTTGACGATACTGATCTTGTTGGAAAACTCAGCGAAAAGACAGCCCTTCAAGATGAAGAACGCATTCTTTCTAACCTTTCACAAAAGATCGAAAACCTCAAATCGATAGCCGATGAAATAAAGCCTGAAGACGCGGACAAGGCCTTTGTTCTTCCAAAGGAAGAGGACAAGAAACTGCCCAACCGTGAAGTATTAAATCCTCTTGAGGCTCTTTCCACCACCCTTAACGCCGCGAGAGAAAATGCGGCGACGGCGCTTATTGCCGCCGCTGACAAAGCCACACAAGAACTGAAAACTGTGAAAGAAGCTTGGTCTCCTCTCTCCGAAGCCGCCGAAAAGCGCTATGAATCCCTGGTCAAAGAATTGAAAGCGGACGGGGCAGACCCAGAAAAATACGTTGCTATCAAAGAACAGGTGGAAAACCTTAATCCAAAAGAAACCGAAAAAACTAAACTGCTTGAGGAATTGACAGCACTTCAAATATCTCGTCAGGCAATTATTGATGAATGGGAAAAGGCCGACCGTGACGCATTTCATGAATTGGGAAAAGCCGCTAAGGGCGTTTCCAAAAAACTCAAATCTAGCGTTAAGGCAAGCGTCAAGCCCAGTACCGATTTGACACCACTCAAGGAAATATTTGCAAAACACACAAAAGGCGACAACAGCACTGCAATTGCGCGCCTAGAAGAAGTTGATGACTTATCTATGTCTGTACTCGCGCGCAATATCCGCAAGGGCGCGACGGCTTTGACCAACGCATACAACTTCACAGACAAGGGTGCGCAAAAACTGGCTAGCGGCGGAGAAGGTTTGGCACTTGAGGTTGAAGAATGCCGCTTACCCGCCCAAGCCATTATTGAACTGAACGTAGGGCGCGACGGAACAGAAAACTGGAAAGACCTTGATCGCCTTTCAGCAGGGCAACGGGCGACGGCTGTTTTGATGTTATTGCTACTTAAAGCTGATGCACCTCTGATTGTTGATCAGCCCGAAGACGATCTGGACAATGAGTTTATTGTCAAACACGTTGTAAAAACCATGCGCGCCGCAAAAGACAGCCGCCAGTTTCTGTTTTCAAGCCATAACCCGAATATTCCAGTTCTTGGTGATGCAGAGCAAATTGTAGGGCTGACGCCCGTTGTCGAAAGTGGTATTGATCAAACGATTGTTGATGAAACCCTATGCGGTTCGATTGATACGCCAAAAGTAAAAGACCTCATCAAAAAGCAATTGGAAGGCGGCGAACAGGCATTCCGTACCCGTGAACAAAAATACGGATTCTAAAATCATTTAGTCCTGTGCTGATAGAATCGAAGCATTCATCCGCAATTGACCCCATACCCCAGTTTGCCTAAATAGGCATAAGAGCAAACACCCCCAAAGGGCATACCACATGGCAAGCGATAAACCCCGTTCCTTTCAAGAGATCATTTTGCGGCTTCAGAATTACTGGGCGACGCAGGGCTGTGCGATCCTGCAACCCTACGATATGGAGGTCGGTGCAGGCACGTTTCACCCTGCCACCACCTTGCGCGCATTGGGGCCGAAACCTTGGGCTGTGGCCTATGTTCAACCCTCGCGCCGTCCGACCGATGGGCGCTACGGGGAAAACCCGAACCGTTTGCAACATTATTACCAATACCAAGTGCTGATCAAACCCAGCCCGCCAGATTTGCAAGACCTCTACCTTGGCTCGCTTAAAGCCATCGGGATCGACATGGACATGCACGATATTCGCTTTGTCGAGGATGACTGGGAAAGCCCGACTTTGGGTGCTTGGGGTCTGGGCTGGGAAGTTTGGTGTGACGGCATGGAAGTCAGCCAGTTCACCTATTTCCAACAGGTCGGCGGGCATGATTGTAAACCTGTCGCGGGTGAGCTGACTTACGGTCTAGAGCGCCTTGCGATGTATGTTTTGGGCGTCGATCACGTCATGGACATGCCGTTCAACGACCCAGACGCGGCCATTTCGATGACCTATGGCGATGTGTTTCGCCAGACCGAACAGGAATATTCACGCTGGAACTTTGATGTGGCCGATACAGACACCTTGTTGCAACATTTCAAAGACGCCGAGGCCGAATGCCAGCGTATTTTGGCCGCGCCTGCGGATGATCCTAAAACGGGCCGTAAAATCATCATGGCACATCCTGCTTATGACCAATGTATCAAGGCCAGCCACGTGTTTAACCTACTCGATGCACGCGGGGTGATCTCGGTCACTGAACGCCAAGCTTATATCGGGCGGGTGCGCAATTTGGCAAAATCCTGTGCCGATGCATTCTTACAAACCGAAGCAGGGGGCGCGTAATCAGATGAATGGTAAAATTATTATTACAGCCATGCTAACCTTTGCCGTCGTTGCGGGCATTGGCCTGTGGTATTCGATTGAGCGAGCGTATTACACCCGAGTCAGCGGCGTGACGCATGTGATCGCCTACGGGGATAGCTTTGCGGTATCCAACTACACGGGCATTGATGCCGATACATCGCCGCTCAAAATGCGCGCCTGTTTTGATGTGGATTGGGATTATATCCCGACCACGCAGTATAAAGATGAGGCCACGCCGCTACGTGCGCCGCGTTTCTTTAAATGCTTTGATGCGGGACAGATGACCCAAGATTTGGCGAGGGATAAGGCCACAGCCATCCTCGCCAATGAAAACACGCCTTACGGGTTTAACACCTATATTGCGCAATATCCCGATGGCAAAGCCTATATGTGGCGTCAAATCAATGCCTGTGGTGAGGCTAAGTTTAGCGGTGACGATCTGCCCGAAGGCTGTCCTGCGCCTAGTTCCGTTGATGAGCCGCAAGAAACCACATCAGCACCAAAATACAGCGATACCGCAACCGTGATTGCTCTGTTGCCTTACGGTGCAACATCGGTGGAACCTGTTGTGGTTGACCCGCAAAAATCGGTGCAAAGCGACGCGAACCCGTTGTCATTTCAGGCCTGCTTTAAAACCGATATGAGTTTTGGTTTTCTGACCGAAACCTACCAAACACATGCAGCACCAAAGCCGCAGGCGCAAAGCTTAAGTTGTTTTGATGCGGCACAAATTCAGGCTGATTTAGACCAAGGAACTGCCTTGGCCTTTATCGGCGACACCATAACCCCCAGCGTTGAACGCGTGATTGCCATCTATAATGATGGGCGCGGTTTCGCATGGCACCAAAAGACGAAGTGATCCAACATGGCTGATTTACTGCTTGAATTGTTTTCAGAAGAAATCCCTGCGCGGATGCAAACCCGTGCGGCGCAGGATTTACAAAAGCTTGTCACCAACGGGCTGGTCGATGCTGGGCTGACTTATAAAGCCGCCGCTGGTTTTTCGACGCCGCGCCGTTTGTGCCTGACCATCGAAGATTTGCTCGATGAAAGCCCAACCATTCGCGAAGAACGCAAAGGCCCCCGTGTGGGCGCGCCTGAGCAAGCCTTGAACGGGTTTTTGCGCGGTGTTGGACTGACTGTTGATCAGCTGGAAATTCGCGACGACAAAAAAGGTCAGACCTATTTTGCGGTGATTGAGAAACCAGGGCGTCCTGCGGCAAAAATTATTGCAGAAGTGGTCAGCGGTGTGATCCGTAGTTTTCCATGGCCAAAATCCATGCGCTGGGGAACTGGCACCTTGCGCTGGGTGCGCCCGTTGCATTCTATTTTATGCATTTTATCCGCTACGGATGGTGCCCAAGTGGTTGATTTCGACATCGACGGTATTGAAAGCGCCAACCTGACCGCAGGGCACCGTTTCCATGCACCAGAGTGGTTCAGTGTGAATTCGTTCGATGATTACCGCGCTGGGTTGAAAAAATCCTATGTGATGCTGGACGCGCAAGAGCGCGCCGATCATATCTGGGAAGATGCCAAAAACATGGCCTTTGCCCAAGGCTTGGAACTGGTTGAAGACAAGGGATTGTTGGCTGAAGTTGCAGGGCTGGTCGAATGGCCAGTAGTGCTGATGGGCGATATTGCCGAGGATTTCTTGGAATTGCCTGCGGAGGTTTTGCAAACTTCAATGCGCGAACACCAAAAGTTTTTCTCAGTGCGCAATCCTAAAACGGGTCGCATTGAAAAATTCGTCACAGTCGCTAACCGCGAAACGGCGGATAACGGCGCGACGATCTTGGCGGGCAACCAAAAGGTGCTTTTTGCACGCCTGTCTGATGCGAAATTCTTCTGGGAAAACGATCTGCGCACGCCGTTGGCCGATATGGCGGCGAAACTGTCTAATGTGACGTTCCATAATAAGCTGGGCACACAGTCTGCGCGCATTGAGCGGATTGCGGAACTTGCCAGTGTTTTAGCGCCAATCGTGGGTGCAGATGCGGATAATGCACGCACAGCGGCACAGGTTGCTAAGGGTGATCTGTCGTCCGAAATGGTCTATGAATTCCCTGAGTTGCAAGGCATCATGGGGAAATATTACGCGCAAAAGGCAGGGCTGGATCAAAGCATCGCCAATGCTTGCGCGTTGCATTACTCGCCACTCGGCCCGTCGGATGCTGTCCCTTCTGAGCCTGTTTCAGTTGCCGTTGCACTTGCCGATAAAATCGACACGCTGACAGGGTTCTGGGCGATTGATGAAAAGCCAACGGGATCCAAAGATCCGTTCGCCCTGCGCCGCGCCGCATTGGGTGTGATCCGCTTGGTGTTGGAAAATAATCTACGCGTCCCGATGCTGGATGTACTGTCAAAGGGCTATGAAGGGGCGGATTGTGCCAACTTGTTGGCCTTCTTCCACGACCGCCTAAAGGTCTATCTTAAGGACGCTGGCATCAGCCATGATATTATTGACGCTTGTCTTGCCATGCCAAATAACGATGATTTCACGTTGTTGGTGAACCGCGCCAAAGCGTTGCAGGATTTCACCAAAACCGACGATGGTACCAACCTGTTGCAGGGCTTTAAGCGGGCAAATAATATCCTGACCGCCGAAGAGAAAAAAGACGGTGTGTCGTATGAGTTAGACCCAGATGTGAAATTTGCGCGGGATGACAGTGAAAAAGCTTTGTTTGTTGCACTCGACACGGCCCAAGCGGCGACCAGCGCGGCCATCAAGGCCGAGGATTTCGGCGCGGCAATGGTGGCAATGGCCAGTTTGCGTGCGCCGATTGATGCGTTTTTTGAGGCGGTACAGGTTAATTCCGACAACCAAATGGTACGGCGCAACCGTCTGTGCCTGCTGAACCGTATTCGCGCCGTGATGAACCAAGTCGCCGACT
>NVSA01000138.1 GCA_002401045.1 Paracoccaceae bacterium | reverse complement strand
TCCGCAAGAGTGATTTGGCTGTCGGGCGCGCAAACGCCCGAATACAGCGGTGTGCTGGTTGGTATGATGATTTGCAAGATGGATTTGATAAATGAATGTAGATGACCTTAAGTGGGTGATTGGTCTCATAACGGCTGTGGTCAGCGCGATCCTTGGTGGTTTTTACAAGGTTGGTGTGAGGCAGTCGCGTTTTGAAGCTAAAATGTCAGACCGTCACGCAGATTTACACGATAGAATCGAAGAGGTTAAGGATGGTTATGTGCGCCGTGATGATTTTCATGACCATATGAGCCGTCAAGAAAAATCGGCAGACGCATTGAAAGCCAGCGTCAACAAGCTTGACGAAAAGCTGGACAGATTGCTTGGCCGAAAATAATCACGCCTTTTAGGTGGGTGATCTCCTAAGATAGATATTTTTAAATAATATGCAATTTAGTGCTTGCATTGGTATATTGAGTATACTATAAGTTATGTATAGACAGCGCGCCTCGGCTAATCAGGGGCTTGGAAATACAATTGGTTGGGCATGGATGGAGTATGTAAATGGCACCAATTGATGATCCGAGAGACTTTAAAGCCGTCCTCGCCGATTGGCTGACACGCAACGATTTAAGCGCTTATGCCGCTGCGGATATTTTACCCGCAACAAAGGCTATTATTGGTAGGTGGCTAAAAGGCGCGGCCTGCCCCGCAGAGCGCAGTCACAGGGCATTAATGACCTTATTTGATGAGGGGCGTCTTTAATGTTTTTGTGCATTTTTTTGCGCCGCCAGTCACAAACTCAGCCCAAGCATCCATAAGGGTTGCCCTACTGCCTAGCATGTCAGATCGTGCATATGATCTTTCGACCTTATTTCCAACTTTATGAGCTAGAGCGGTTTCGGTTATAACAGCACAAAGTCGGAACATTCAGTAACGGGCTTTACGGGAATTTTACGGATAGCCCCCGTAATTCCCCGTTTGTTCCCGTATTAAAACGTAAGTGAACGTCTTTCAGATTTTGAAAATTAGGTTTAACCATTGATTTATAAACGGTTTTTTGGTGCACCCGACGCGATTCGAACGCGTGACCTCTGCCTTCGGAGGGCAGCGCTCTATCCAGCTGAGCTACGGGTGCATTAGGGCGCGGTATAGGGGAAAGCGGATGGCTGTGCAATTCTCATTTTATGTGGTTGGGATATTTTTGAAAATTGCAGAAGTCTAGCCGTTGCAGGGGGCTATTTTCCTAAAAACTTGGCTTAGCGCAAAGAATCGGGCTAGGTTCATTATGTGGGGGCATAATGATGACGATATATAGTTCAACGAAGGGGCAAGATGACTTACCTCGGTACTTTGCCTTGGTATTTGCATCCTTGAGCAATTTGAAACGCGGCGTGCTCGAACTGGTTCTGACCGATGGGCGTATTTTTCGAATAGAGGGSTCCGAGTCTGGGCATTATGCCCAAGTTATTGCTAAGGATGATGCAATCTGGGCGCGTTTGATCCGTGAAGGGGATATGGGGTTTTCGGACGGTTATGTTGACTTGCAATGGTCAACGCCCGATCTGCAAGCCTTTTTGGATCTGGTTTTCGATAACTAYGAAGATATTGTCTATTCCTATCCTGGTGCGGGTTTATTGCGGATGTATGAGCGGTTTCGTCATTGGATGAATAGCAACAGCAARGCGCAGGCGCAGAAAAACATTTCACATCATTATGATCTTGGTAATGATTTTTATGCAAAGTGGCTGGATGACACGATGACCTATTCGTCTGCTTTGTTCAAGACAGGTCAAGAGACRATGGAGGCGGCACAAACCCAAAAATATGCCTCTATTTGTGATCTGATGGGGATGCAGGCGGGCGATTATTTGTTGGAAATTGGCTGTGGTTGGGGCGGTTTTGCGGARTATGTCGCCACACAGCGCGGCGGGACGTTAAAGTGTTTGACGATATCCAAAGAGCAACATGACTTTGCCCGCGCGCGCATGTTTAAGTTGGGGMTTGCGGATAARGTGGAAATTGTTTTGCAAGATTACCGCGATGAACGCGGGCAATATGACGGGGTTGCCTCGATTGAGATGTTTGAAGCTGTTGGTGAAAAATACTGGCCRTCTTATTTCAATACGGTGCATGATAGTTTGAAATCTGGAAAACAGGCGACCATTCAGGTGATCACGATKGCGGACMATCTGTTTGAWAAYTACCGYAARACMRTWGATTTYATTCARMRGCATRTWTTTCCRGGCGGSATGTTRCCCAGCCCMACGGTTTTGCGCRSYGAARTTGAAAAATCTGGATTGCAGGTGATGGGATCGCTTGAGTTTGGTCAAAGCTATTCACAAACCCTACGCCGCTGGTATGATCGTTTTAATGAAAGATGGGTGGACGTGGCGGATCAAGGGTTTGATGATCGGTTTAAGAATATGTGGAATTTTTATCTCACGTCTTGTGCATCTGGGTTTGAGTATGCAACGACGGATGTAACACAAATTACAATGCGTAAGGATTAATCTAATGCCAACATTTGCAAAACTTATTGGGGGATTAGGGCTGGCGATTACAGCGCTTATTGGGTGTTATTTCTTTTTGGTTCTTAATCCTGTTGTGCACGCCGGAAAAGAATTTTTCTTTGTGAGCGGGATGATTGGTTTTTTGGTTGGCTGGCGCTCYATTGGCTTTAAYCCCGGTTTKGGCGGGATCGCTTCGTTGGTCTCTGGGATACGCGGTGCAATTTTATTGGTTGTTATTACGGCTTTGGTGTTTGGGTTTTGGAGTACCGTTTTGAARCTAGAAAGYTTTATTATTAAGGACTTAGTAGACGTTCTTGAGACGTGGGTAGATGCGTCTTTGACGTTTTTTGTGCATCTAAGTAAACCTCGGCTAATCGCTACTTTTATATTTGGCGGTTGTCTTTCAGGTGTAGCCGCAGGTCTTGCCAACCGGTTCTGGACGTAAACGTCACAGATTTTACCGTGTAAAAGCGTTTGTGTGTTGATGCTATGCTCTTGGCCGCGTATCACTGATGTAAGATATAAAAGAGGYCAGTCATGAACGTATATTCCGATCTTCCTAGTGCCGTAGGAAACACCCCGCTTATTAAGCTTAAAAAGGCCTCTGAGATAACGGGTTGTGAGATTTATGGCAAAGCAGAATTTATGAATCCCGGTCAGTCTGTAAAAGACCGTGCCGCACTRGGTATTATTCTACAGGCGATAAARGCTGGTAATTTACAACCGGGYGGTACGATTGTTGWAGGGACGGCTGGGAATACGGGCATTGGTCTGGCTTTGGTTGGCGCATCTTTGGGGTTTAAAACTGTCATTGTTATCCCCGAGACGCAAAGCCAAGAAAAGAAAGATATGATCCGTTTGGCCGGYGCTAAGTTGATTGAAGTGCCCGCACGGCCTTACAAAGATCCGAATAATTACGTGAAGTATTCAGCCCGTTTGGCGCAGAAACTTGCACAAACCGAACCAAATGGTGCTATTTGGGCAAATCAGTTCGATAACGTTGCAAACCGTGATGCGCATATTACATCAACAGCGCCAGAGATTTGGACGCAGACAGAGGGTAAGGTTGATGGCTTTATTTGTTCTGTTGGATCGGGCGGCACTTTAGCAGGTGTTGCCTATGGGTTGCGTGATAAAAACAAGGACATCAAAATCGGTCTTGCGGATCCAGACGGGGCGGCATTGTTCAATTTTTATGCCAATGGTGAATTGAAATCATCAGGCGATTCCATCACCGAAGGTATTGGCCAAGGGCGCATCACTGCAAACTTGGAAGGCCTAGAGGTCGATATGCCTTATAATATTCCAGATACAGAAGCCTTGCCGATCATTTTTGATCTGTTGCAAGATGAAGGTATCTGCATGGGCGGCTCGACAGGGATTAACATTGCGGGCGCAATCCGCATGGCCAAAGACATGGGGCCGGGGCATACGATTGTGACAATACTGTGTGACTATGGCAGTCGCTATCAGTCCAAGATTTTCAACCCAGCATTCCTAAAGGCGATGGATTTGCCCGTGCCAGCGTGGCTAGATACACCAACGCGGGATATTCCGTCCGTATTTGAATAGAGGCTGTGATGCGCGCTATGAAACATATTATTTTAGCGCTTTGTGTTCTGTGCACATGCGCTGTTGCAAGTTTTGCACAAACAACGACGGCTTCGGACGGTTTTTCGACGACTGAGTTTCGCGAATTGGCCACCCGTGCAGAAGGCGTGGTAGATCGCAACCAAGCCTCGACATCTGCGCTGGAGATTCTGCGTTCTGATTTGTTTCGCTACCGCAGGCTTGCGCTTGGAGAACAAGAATCTCACGCGCGCCGTGTTGCGACAATCCAGAAACAAATAGTAGCTCTTGGTGCGGCACCTGAAGAGGGGCAAACGGAAAGTCTGGAAGTTGCGGGCTTGCGTATAGAGTTGCAAGGTCAACTTGCCGAAGCGCGCGCCCCTTTGATTGTTGCACAAGAAGCGTATCGTCGTGCGGATGGTTTGGTCGGTGAAATTGACACGATTGTACGCGCGCGACAGACATCTAAATTGCTTGAGTTGAATGAAACACCGCTGAACCCGGTACTGTGGTGGCCTGCACTAGAAGGTTTATCGAAATATACTTTGGCCATTGTGGGGGAAGCTCAAGCACAATGGGCAACATCTTCTTGGCGGGCATTGTTGAAAAACCGCGTGCCTTTAATTTTTGTGCTGGTTGGCATGGGGGTGTTTTTAATAGGTCCTTTTACGCGCTGGACATTACAGCGCCTAGAAGGGGCAGGGGACACAACATTACGAACCTTGGGTAATATCCCACGTTTGCTTGTTTCATTGGCGAGCTTTTTGGTGCCAATGGCAGGGCTTGGCCTGATCCTTTTTGCATTGATTATTGCCGATATTTTTGCCTTGCGGGGGGAATATGTTCTACGCGCACTTCCCGCAGTTGGCTTGTCGATATTTGGGGCAAATTGGTTGGCGGCAAACCTACCGCAGGGTAAAATTTATAGCGGTGACGTTGATAATAAAGCGATGGGGTTGGTTCTGGGCGGGCAACGTACAATCCGTATATTAGGATGGGGGTTGGGGGCTTATTTTGTTCTAGATGCCTTTAATCAGGGCGCAAAATGGCCAACCAGTATTTATGCTGTTTTGACCTTTCCTATTATTTGCCTTTTGGGCTACGGCCTGTTCCGATTGGGACGTAAACTGGCAAAATATGCGGCCTCAGTTGATCGTGATACAGAGGTCAGAAGCATTAATGAACGCACGTTGGGTTTGTGTGTCTGGGTTTTGTATTTAACAGGGCTAGGCGGGCCGACCTTGGCCGCTGTGGGATATTTAAATGCAGCCTTACAACTGGTTTTCTCTGCCACGCTTTCGTTTGCCTTAGCCAGCGCGTTATTCTTTTTCTATGTGCTTTTGGTGCGTTTTGTTGGAAAAAACATAACGGCTGAAAATACGCCACAAGGCTTAGCCAGCGTGCCAAATGAGGGGCGCAGCGGTCTTTATCGTGTGGCGCTTGGATTTGCGTTGATCTGTCTGTCTTTACCCGTTTTCGCGCTTATTTGGGGTGCACGACAGGCCGATATCAGTGGTTTGTGGTTCACCCTCAAAGAGGGCGTGCCGCTCGGCGAGACGCGGATATCAATCACTGATTTCTTAGTCTTTATTCTGATTTTCTTTATCGGTTACACCGTGACGCGGCTGGTACAGTCAATTCTGCGCTCTTCGGTTTTGCAAAACACACGTATTGAGGCA
>NVSA01000137.1 GCA_002401045.1 Paracoccaceae bacterium | reverse complement strand
TTGGTCGCACCCATACCCAAGACGCGACACCGCTGACCTTGGGTCAAGAATTTGGCGGCTATGCCTACCAAGTCGAACAAGGCATCAAACGTGTGGAACACGCGTTGCTGAACATCTATCCGCTGGCACAAGGTGGCACGGCTGTGGGCACGGGTCTGAACACGCCGATTGGTTGGGGCGAAAAAGTCGCGGCGAATATGGCGGCGATCACAGGCCTGCCCTTTGTGACTGCACCCAATAAATTCGAGGCGCTTGCCGCCCATGACGCCATGGTTGAGATGTCAGGCGCGTTGAGAACCGTTGCCGCATCTTTGTTCAAGATTGCCAATGACATTCGCCTGCTGGGTTCTGGGCCGCGTTGTGGTCTGGGTGAATTGATGTTGCCWGMGAATGAGCCAGGRTCTTCTATCATGCCWGGWAAAGTRAACCCGACACAGTGCGAAGCGTTAACCCAAGTTTGCGCCCATGTGATGGGCAATGATGCAGCAGTTGGTTTTGCAGGATCCCAAGGTCACTTTGAACTGAATGTTTATAAACCAATGATGGCTTATAACGTGTTGCAATCTATGCAACTTTTGGGCGATGCCTCGGTTACTTTCACCRATAATTGCGTAGACGGCATTGAAGCYGATGAAGAGCGTATCTCAACCCTGATGTGGGAAAGYTTGATGCTGGTAACAGCATTGGCGCCTGAAATYGGCTACGATAATGCCACCAAGGTTGCCAAGACCGCGCATAAGAACCGTACCACCCTAAAAGAAGAAGCCATCAAGCTTGGTTTTGTCGATGCGGAAACTTTTGACCGTGTTGTACAGCCCAAAGATATGATCGGCCCAAAGTAAAAAAACAGGCGGATTAYCCTASGGMAAGACTGGGTAATCCGCATAATTTTCAATAGCTTATAGATTAACTTTAAGGTTAATATTGAATTAAATCATATGTTCCTTACCTAATATACAGCTCGCTTATTATGATTTGTGGATTGGGACATGGCAGATTTATTCGCTTATAATACTTCTATTCTAAACTTTTCAGGAAATACGGTCACGCTGCCTGCGACCTATGACCAAGATGATGATCGTCTGATTTTTGAAATTGATGACGATGATGGTGTCTTTGAAGGGGATTCAGGCAACAATGAAGACGGCAATGATGCCAACCAATTTGGCACCGTAACCGACACCAGCGGCAGTTATATTGCAGGCGGGTCAAACGTCACAATGTACGCCGAATTCCAGTATAATCTGGTCGCCCCCGATGGCAGTACCATCACACTTTACGCCGTAGAGATCGACAGCAACCCGTCCAGCAGCTCTGGAAGCGGTATTCTCGTGGGGTATCTGCCCTCTGAACCCTTGGTTGAGGGCGTGACCTATACATTCACCACCTCAAACACCACACCCAGCAACGACATGGCTTATGGCGATATTGCGGGGGCGGTTTGCTTTACCCCTGGAACACTTATCGCGACCCCCATTGGTGCACAACGGGTCGAAGACCTGCGCGTGGGCGATTTGGTCATCACAGCTGATAGCGGCATCCAAGCCATTCGCTGGGTCGGTAAAAAAGACATCTCAGGCGCACGCCTAGAAGCCCGCCCCAATCTGCGCCCCGTCAAAATCAAAAAAGATGCTTTAGGTATCGGTCTACCGATGCAAGATATGTGGCTGTCACAGCACCACCGTATTTTGCTCTCAGGCCACGCGCCTGCGATAACATTTGGATCAAGCCAAATGCTGGCACCCGCCAAAGGCATCTGCAATGATCRCTCAATAYAYCTWGATYATTCWATAAAGAAAACAACRTATTAYCAYATTTTGTTCGACCAACATGAAATTGTATTCTCGAACGGTCTGCCCACAGAAAGCTTCCACCCTGGSGCTGTTGGTCTGGACGCYGTTGAAGARGGTTGYCGWGCKGARYTGYTWGAGGTTTTCCCTGAACTGAAARTCAACCCCATCAGTTTTGGCCCAAGCGTGCGCCCGTCGCTAAAGATACATGAAGCACGCTTRATCAGTGACGGCGCTCAAAGTTCTGGAAGTTTGAGGATGTRATGAAGCCTAYGGATCAGATAAAACCCAAAGATATRCCCRCCRCSCAAAACGATGCAARACGKGARRATTTRCCTGCTMGAAAGCGGTTATTTTTGACCAAAGCGGTTCTGAAAAAACTRCGYAKMGCGCAAAATGGTTAACGCTGATCTGCTTTAGAYAGAACAGCCACAAATTGTAGACATTCAAAATTACAGCACCACATGTATTAAATCATTGTAATTTAGCCTTTATTATGCTTTAAAAGTTAAAAATAACCCGCGCTAAAAGCGGGAAGGTTAAAATGGCAAGTACAGGCGAGTATAAAGTTAATGCACTAAACGGGCCGCTAAWGCTTACAGCGAACCAACAAGTGCGACCTGTTGAAATCCGTATTTTCAAGCGTGATACGACCCCCCATACAGATGAAAATATTAATTATTGCGATGCCTTAACGCGCGAAAARTCCAAGTTTTTRGCCAACGCCAGTGACTGGAAAGTCTTTAGTGYAAAAACGGGAAAACCGRTYCAGAAACTGCCTATTTTAGAACTGTCTGCAGATGATATTGTGGTCGTTCAAGTCGAAATGTCTCAACGTCCAATGGCAGCTCCCCTCGATTTAATTGACTTCGAAATCATCTCTGACGATGAAATCGTCGAAGACGCTCATATGGATTACAGCTTTTTTGATGCCTCCGAGCAAGACAATGAAGCCATTGATATTATTAACCAAAACACCCCAACCCCTCGTGGCATTGATTTTTCACCAGAGACACACATCAAGGTTCTGATGATCCCAAAGACCGATACAGATGTCGAAGAGATCACACCCGACCTTATGCAAGCTGGGCGGGTCACTTGGATGCATAAAGACATGCTTAATCACTACCTAACAATCCAACAAATAGAACGCCGACGCGAGGTCATGCAATCGGCCTATTACACAAGCACCAGACACTAAGGAATAGCGAGCAAACAATTGATTTTTTCAACCGATCATAACCGAAGCGTGGGGTAAGCAATGCCATTGCAATTTACCACCATACGCATAAACGGCGACCCCTTTAATGGTGGCCCGCTATCGGCTGGCGTCGAGGAAACTGCAATTGTCGTGGATGATGACGATTTTTTCGAACCTGGAACGACAGATACAGGCGTACAGTTAACCATTGAAGGCGTAGACATCGAAAGCGCCGCTTGGCCTGATTATGTGGGATCCGGTGTGGAGATGTACACCGCAACGGCTGGCGGATCGACGGTAACCTTTGCCTATCTGACCTCCTCTGGTGATGGCGAAGATGACGGTTTTGACCGTATTGTTGTGCTGTCAGGATCAATCAGCCCAGGCGACACAATATCGGGCATCACACCGACAACCTCCAATACAAATTTAGAATACTCGACAATTCCAGGTGTGGTTTGCTTTACCCCGGGCGTTATGATTTCGACCCCTAAAGGGGCAATCGCCATTGAGCATTTGCGCGTCGGGGATTTGGTCATCACCGCAGATAACGGCCTGCAAGCCGTGCGCTGGATTGGTCAAAAACAAATGTCTGGCGCACGGCTTGCCGCACACCCGCACCTACAGCCCGTGTTGATCAAAGCGCATGCCTTTGGGCAGAATGCGCCCGAGCGTGATATGCATGTCTCGCCCCAGCACCGTATGTTTTTAAACTCGGCGAAATCACAAATGATCTTTGGCGAGCGTGAGGTTTTAGTGCCCGCCAAAGCACTGGTAAACGATACATCTATCATGGTTGATCGCGCCAGTATGGCTGTGACATACATCCATGTGATGTTTGATAAACATGAACTTATCAACGCAAATGGATCCTGGTCAGAAAGCTTTCACCCCGGTGCYGTTGGTCTAAATGCACTYGAGCAAAGCGCACGGGCAGAACTTTTGGAAATCTTCCCAAATCTGGCCCGTAATCCAAACCGATATGGCGCAAGCGCACGCAAAGCACTCAGCGTCCAAGAAGCGCGTTTGCTGACATCATCCAACGTTTGATTGGCAAGATGACCAAATATGGCATAAACCGTTCTAAATAAAAGCAATAAAGTGGTTTACGYCGATCAATTYCGTTGAATTAGTAAATAAAATCCTATATATTGAGTATATAAAAAGTAAATCCACAAAAGATGGATGTATAAAAAATCGAGGCGGGCAGAACTGATCACTCAGCATAGAGTTGGCATGTTTGCTCATATGAGCGAGGACGAGCAGTAAATGCCACAAACATTTACTTCTTTTAGAGTCAATGGTGACCCATTGAATGCCAACCAGTTATGGGTTGGCACACAAGAAACTGTGACCGTTACCGACGACGATGGTTTCTTAGAGGCGGGAACGCAGGATACAGGGTCGCAATTCTCTATTAATGGCAATGATTTTAGCTCATCCGCTTGGCCTGGATATGGCCCGACGGGTTCAGGGGTTGAAATTTATACCGCAACTGTAAACGGACAATCGGTCACATTTGCCTACCTTACATCCTCTGGCGATGGGGTTGATGACAACGTGAACCGCATCGTTGTGCTTGATGGTGAAATAGAGTCAGGCGACCGTATTCGCAATATCCAGCTCAGCTCTGGCGACACAAGCATTCCCTATAATGATATTCCCAGTATTATTTGTTTCACCCCTGGCACCTATATCGCGACACCGCGCGGGTCTATTTTGGTCGAACACTTAACCGTCGACGATTTGGTCATCACAGCCGATAATGGCCTGCAAGCCATACGCTGGATTGGGCGTAAACGCATTACCGGCGCGCGCCTGCTTGCCTACCCAAAACTACGCCCGATTAAAATTCGCAAAGATGCCTTTGGGCCAGGCCTGCCCAACCGCGACATGAGTGTCTCACCACAGCACCGTATGCTGGTTGATGCCGACCGCGCGCTTGTTAACTTTGGTGAACGCGAAGTTTTAGCCCCCGCCAAAGGGTTGATCAATGACTACAGCGTTACGGTAGATTATAAGGCGACCTCGACCGAATATATCCACATTCTGTTTGATCGCCATGAGATTATCTTTGCCAATGGCACCCGCACTGAAAGCTTTCACCCCGGCCATATGTCCCTAAACGTATTGGACGAAGCCCCGCGCGAAGAACTCTTTGAGATTTTTCCAGAGCTGGAACATAGCACTGCAGGATATGGCCCTGCGGCACGTAAAACATTAAAAGTAAGTGAAACCATAGCGTTAGAAGAAGAAGGGTTTTCACTCTTTGCCGAGTGATACCGTCCCCACACCCCTGCCCGACCATGCGCAACTAGATGCGGTGCTGGCGGGGTTGGACATGGGACGCCCTGAGAAACATTCCCTTACCCTGCGCGGTCACCGCACCAGTGTCTCGCTGGAAGCACTCTATTGGCGCGGCTTTATCCAGATTGCAAAACAAAGCAATATCCCAATCAATCAACTGGCCGCCAAGATTGATGCCGCGCGCCTAACAGACGCGGGTCTTGCCAGCGCTATTCGGGTTTTTGTGCTGGCGTGGCATCAGCGTCTATCGGTATAAGGCGCAGATATATCCCGTCTTTGGATCGCACGGTTAAATGCGCCACAGGGATCGGATGGGTTTCAGCTGTGAATTCAAACTTAAAAGCTTTGACCAGCATCGCCATCATCAAAACGCCTTCAATCATCGCGAACCCTGCCCCCGGACACACCCGTTGACCCGTAGAAAACGGCATATAGGCTTTGCGTTTACAGGCTTGGGT
>NVSA01000003.1 GCA_002401045.1 Paracoccaceae bacterium | reverse complement strand
CTATTCATCGGCGGCACCGCGTTCTTGCTGATGGGCTGGGCATTGGTTCTTGCCGCCCGTCCGCGCTGGCTAGAAGGCGCGTTTGGCGGATTGGATAAAATGTACCTCATCCACAAACGCATCGGCGTCACGATTCTTTTGCTCATTCTTGTACATTTCATCGGCATCCCGAAACTGGACGCCGCACAACGCCTAGCCCCCGAAGGTCTGTCCGCCGTAACAGGCGTGCCAGGCGGCGCTGTCGGAATGGTGGCCATGGTGTTGCTGATCTTGTCGGTCGTCATCTCGCTAAACCGCAAAATCCCCTATCATATCTGGCTAAAACCACACCGCTTGATGGGCATCTTGTTTGGCATCATCGCCTTTCACATGCTGTTGTCGCCGAAACAACTCTTCGTCGGGCAGTCCGCATCAGGCATATTCTTGCTCTGCGTCGCGATCATCGGGATTGTCGCCTATATCTACCGCCAGATTTTTCGCAATCGTCATGCGGTCGAATTTAGCGTTGAGGCGGTGAATAAACTGGAACGCGCAACCGAAATCGTCCTTGCCCCGAAACATGCAGGCCAGTTCGCATTTGAGGCAGGCCAATTCGGGTTTTTGCGCCTGTCTGATTTGTCAAATTCAGAGGCGCATCCGTTTACAATTGCCAGCGCGCCTGCGGATAAAAAACTACGCTTCACCACCAAAGTCTTGGGTGATTTCACCCGTAAAATCCGCGATGATTTAAAAACAGGCGGGCGGGCTTGGGTCGAAGGGCCTTACGGTGAATTTGCCACCAAATCTGCAGGCCAACATCAGGTCTGGGTCGCAGGCGGCATCGGCATAACCCCATTTCTAAGTTCCGTACGAGACCTAGATGCAGACGATAGCCGCGATATTTTACTGGTCTATTGTGTGCAAGAAAATTCCCAAGCCTTGTTCGTTGACGAATTTGCAGAAGCTTTTAAGGGGCATAAAAACCGTCGCATGATTGTCTTGCAATCCAATGAGGGCGAATTCGCGACGGCGGATCTGCTTGCAGATAAAGCCCCGTTTGATTTGAAAGATGCTGACATCTTTCTATGCGGACCAAAACCGCTTATCGTCGCGCTGAAAAAGGGGTTGTCTGTGGTTGGCGTTTCAAAATCACGCTTGCATTCAGAAGCTTTTGAGTTCCGCTAGGATAAAATTAGAAGTCGCGGCACTCTATAGAACGCCGCGACTTCTAATGTCTGCTAAGCGGCCAACGCGGCAATATCTGCATCTGCTTTTGCAATCGCTGCATCCGCGCCCATATTCAGCCCCATTGCGCCAATATACTGCACATCCGTGATGCCCATAAAGCCAAAGATGAACGTTAAATACGGGGTGATATGATCCAGGGGTGACCCAATTTGTGTCCCACCAGAGGCCAGCGCCACAATCACCCGCTTATTTTTTAACAAACCTTCAGGGCCATTGGCGCCATACTGAAACGTCTCGCCAACACGGGCGATCATGTCGATCCATGACTTTAGAGCCGCAGGGGCCGCAAAGTTATAAATAGGCGTGCCCAGCACGATCGTGTCGGCGGCTTTGATCTCTGCCACCAATGCGTTGGACAGACCTAGCAATTCTTTTTGCGCCTCTGTGCGATCGGCCGCAGGGGTGTAAGAAGCCCCAATCCAGTCTTCACTGACAAAAGGAAACCCTTGGGTCAGGTCGCGGCTGACAACAGAATTGTCAGGGTTTGCAGTCGTCACGCGCCCAAGAACCTGTGCAGACAGTTTTCTAGAAATGGATGCACCACTACGGGCGGATGCATCGATGTGTAATATGTTATGTGTCATTGGATATTCCTCTATTTGAGGGCAATCTATACGTTCTGGATTGCACATATATAGACTTTATGACACATAATATGTGCATGAATGAACAGAACTTAGACATACCGAATTGGGAAGAAATCCGCTTTGCCTACCAAGTAGCACGGCTGGGAACCCTAAGTGCCGCTGCGTTGGCGCTTGGGGTGCATCATGCCACGGTTATTCGCCGTATTGATGCGCTTGAGGCGCGGTTAGGCGTCAAATTATTTCAGCGCCATCCGCGTGGTTATACCGCGACGGAGGCAGGGCGTGATTTGTTAGCCGTTGCCAGTGCGACCGAGGACGGGCTGGCGCAGATGGTTGGCCGTATCAAAGGGCGCGGTGCGCAAGTGCGCGGTGAATTGATCATAACAATACTGCCTACATTAACAGATATGATGACGCCTAAATTGGCACGATTTATGCAAACCTACCCTGACCTGCAAGTGACGGTGATTGCCGAAGAGCGTCGCGCACGTCTTGAATATGGTGAAGCACATGTGGCTTTGCGTGCAGGTCGCGAGCCGCAAGAACCTGATAATGTTGTGCAGAAATTGACCGATCATAGCTGTACGCTTTATGCACATAAAGATTATGTTGATCGTTATGGGGCTTTGGAAAATCTGAACAATCTTAGCGGACACCGCTTTATTGGCTATCTTGATCCGCAAGAACGTGCGCCTTTTATCCGCTGGATGAATACAAAGGTTCCCGCCGATCAAATTGTGTATCGCACGAATACCAGCCAAGGGATTGAGGCGGCAATTCAAGCAGGGATTGGCATCGGGTTCTCGGCAGATGATCAAGCCTTGCGGTATCCTGATTGGGTTAAGATGTGCGATCCTTTGCCTGATTGGCCTGCGGCCTTGTGGTTGGTAACGCACCGCGATTTGCACCGTACAGCAAAAGTACAAGCTTTTGTTGCCTTCTTAAAATCAACATATCAGGCTGAAGCCAGATTATAAGGAATACTCATGTGACACAAACCACCAAGGGTCATTTGGCCATGCTGCTGTTTTCGCTTTTGGTTGCGGGGTCGTTCAGTTTTGGCACACGGATTGCGAATTTTATTGAYCCAACTGCGTTGATGGCGATGCGTTTTGCGCTTGCGGGGTTAATCGTTGGATCCCTTGCCTACGGGACGGGTAAAATGCGCAAAGAGCATTTTAAAGCGCCTTGGCGCTATGTCGTTTTAGGCGCACTTTTTGCGATTTATTTTGCTTTGATGTTTGAGGGCTTGAAAACAGCATCGCCTGTATCCGCTGCGGCTGTGTTTACCCTGTCACCTATTATGACGGCCGTTTTTAGTTTTTTYCTGTTGGGTAATATYACCACGCGTTGGATGGCCTCTKCTTTGTTTATCGGGGCGCTGGGGGCRTTATGGGTGATTTTTCGCGGCGACATTAATGCGCTTTTAGCTTTTGATGTCGGGCGTGGTGAGATGGTTTATTTCATCGGTTGTATCAGCCATTCGATTTACACTCCGATGATCCGAAAGTTGAACCGAGGTGAGCCAACGCTTGTGTTTACATTTGGGATGATTGTTGCGGGCATGTTTATATTGGCCAGTCTTGGGGCAAAAGATTTGGTGCAAACTGACTGGTCGGTTCTGCCTTGGTATTTTTGGGGCGGCTTGCTGTATTTGGCCGTTTGCGCCAGCTCAATGACATTCCTTTTGTTGCAATTCAGCGCYATGGCTTTGCCYGGCGCAAAGGTTATGGCCTATTCTTATTTGACCCCTAGCTGGGTGATTTTACTTGAAATAGGGCTGACAGGAATTGTRCCGCCTGCATTGGTTTTGGTCGGTGTGATMGTCACGATTATTGCCTTGTTAATGCTGTTGCGGAATGAGCATTAACGCACCAATGCCCCAAACGCTTTATAGTGCAGAGCCTCTAGTACCACGGCATTGGTATTCAGCGTTAAAATTTCATTTGGCACCATGCCTGCCTCAAAAAAACCTGCGTACCAGCCTTTTWCGGTTTGSAGGCTTGCAACGGTGTTGAYTAATTCATCGGTATAAGAATCCCGCATGAGCGCCCACCAGCCAAAGCTGGCTTTGGTGGACAGCCCGCGTTTGTCCGAGACGTCCTTACRCCTTGCTGTCACGCTGATAAATGGCTCGTTGCCAACCAAGACACCGTTATAGGCAAAATAGGGTGGCCCTTTGATATGATCCTCGGATAGCGCTGTGAGTTGCCCCGTTTGTTTGTAACGAAAAACCTGTGCGTCATAGACATGTTGCGCCACCCAACGGGACTCATCGCGCCAGCCAAATTCTAGCGCCTCTAATATAAACGGCTCCGACGTTGTTATAGGTGCCACACCGTGGGTTTTTTCGGTACGGTTGTCCGCAGGTATGTTCAGCCCAAAATATCCCTGCCACCGCAAAATAGGTGCATATTGCGCCGCAAGTTCCACAGGCAACCCAACCCGCAACCCCGTGTGGGCGGCATATTGTTCATAGCCAATACGGCCCTCTTGAACATAACGCCCATTTGCCTTGCCGCGCACGGCCAAGCCTCGAAATCGCCCTGCATTGACCAATTGGGTTAAATCCCATTTGTTAATGACCTGTTGTGCGGCAGGTAAAAGTTCAGGAAACGCATTCGCGGCTGCTAACATCCCAGTGATAAACCGCATGATATCCAGCGCCGACCAGCCGATTCCTTTGGGCACGGGTTTATTGGCATAATCGGTCATCGCAAGGCTGGTGATATTGTAAGCTTTGTTCGGCAACATGCCCTGATATAGCTCTAACTTTGCCGCGCTATCGAGAACCCGCAATAGCCGTCCAGCGCCTTCTTCACGACTGATAATCCCCAGTTTATAAGCCGACACAGTGGCCAATAAATAACCGCCCTGATCCCACATCGTCATAGATTTAAACTTGCGTACGGAGGGAACCAGCCCCGTTTGTGCATCTGCCAGCTCATCAAAATACGCCCAAGCAGTATGGGCATAGCCCAATTCAACCTGCGTGAGCGGCGCGGGTGCAACATCTTTAACCCCCGACATGGGGCTCCGTTGTGCTAAGGCCACTGATGTACACAGCCCCCACATCAGAAAACTGATCATAATTTTTTGCAATTGTGTGATCCGCTTGGATAGCTTTCAAGAACCCTAAGCTATCGCCGCAAAAGCTTAAATTTATCCTAGCAACGGATTTTTTTTTATAATCATTCAATTTGAATTGTCTGTTCTTCTAGGAATTTCTCGAAAGCATCCAAATTAACATTTTCAAACTGTCCGAAGCTTTCCATCCAAATAGCCGCATTTTTCATCGCAAACATATCCAGCTTGCACCACTTAACCCGCCCGCGCTTTTCTTGGGTGATTAATCCCGCGCGGGTTAAAATTTGTAAATGTTTGGAAATAGCCGCCAATGACATCTCGAAGGGCTCGGCAACATCGGTCACTGCCATGTCATCTTCTAACAGCATGGTSAAAATTTCGCGCCGCGTCGGGTCGGCAAGAGCGGCAAAGATAAGGTCGAGTTTTTCAGTCATGGTTTTGCCTACCCTTTTGGGTCCCAAAWGGTCAACCAATCGGTTGGTTTATGTCTAAAACGTCAGCATACTTTAAAACCTCTTTTAGTATTGGTGTTTATGGAATAGATTGCGCGTAACCAAAAAGACCGAGCAGCATTGGATCCCGTGTTATGAACGATATGTCAGGGCGTTACGCCTACAAAGCCCAAGCAACGCCGTCTAAAGAATGGCTTCGTGCACTGTCGAAATACCGCACGCCTAATAATAAGCGTAGCATTTTGGAAGCAGTSGTCACTTTGGCAGGGTTCTTTGGCCTTTGGGCATCGGCCTATTTGGCGCTGTCCGCCAGCTTTGTTCTGTCTTTTGTCTTTAGCGTCTTGGGCGGTCTGTTTCTAGTCCGCTTGTTCATCTTGCAGCATGATTGCGGYCATAACGCGCTGTTTTCAGCGCGTTGGGCAAACGATTGGGTGGGGCGCTTTTTGGGCGTGTTCACACTGACACCATATGATGTGTGGCGCAGATCACATGCTTTGCACCACGCGGGGTCTGGTAAYCTAGACAAACGCGGGATTGGTGACATCTACACAATGACCGTCGCAGAATATAAAGACAGCAGTTTTTGGGGGCGTTTGTGGTACCGTGCGTACCGTAGCCCGTTTACACTATTTGTTGTTGGACCAATCTATATTTTTGGCATCATGCAACGCCTGCCTATTGGCTGTATGAACCAAGGTAAAAAATACTGGATCAGCACGATGGGCACCAATTTAGTGTTGTTCGCAATCGGCGGTGTCCTGATTTATGCGGTGGGTTTTTGGCCGTTTGTAGCGGTCTTTGGTATGACAACTTTCATCGGTTCTCTGACAGGTATGTGGTTGTTCTATGTCCAGCACCAGTTTGAAGAAACCGAATGGGATCGCCCTGAGGATTGGGATATGCATGATGCGGCGCTTTATGGATCATCCTATTATCAACTGCCAAAACCCTTGCCTTGGATGACGGGCTATATCGGTATTCACCACGTACATCACTTGTACAGCCGTATTCCTTTCTACCGCCTGCCAGAAGTGTTGCGCGATCATCCTGTCTTGGGTGAAATTCGTAAACTAACACTGTTTGAAAGCTTTTCTTGTGCTCGTAAACACCTGTGGTGCGAAACCGAGCGTCGCTTGAAAACATTCAAAGAGGCCATGGCCTAAGTCTAAATCTATTAAAGCGTGCCCATTCGGTGCGCTTTTTCTTCGAACTATTGATTGTATTGCACAACTATTGTATAAAGCATGTATGCCCTTTGATTTTACATCTTCCCCGTTGCATTGGATTAATCGTGTGGGGTTCTCTGTTCGCAAAGAACTTTCCCGGCGTTTGACCTCAAATGAAATCCCGCTCACGGCTGAGGAATGGGCGGCAATGATGTTGCTGGCGAGTGCAGGCGGTATGGCACCGTCCGAGTTGGCGGATGCAACCTTTCGTGACCGAACCACCGTGACGCGGTTGGTGGACGGCATGGTGCGCAAAAACTTGGTGCACCGCGATGCTGATCCGCATGATCGCAGGCGGCATGTGTTGCAAGTGACAAGGTCAGGGCRGGCCGCGTTGGATAGCACACAGTCGACGGCTGAAGCTTTGGTTGCCAAGGCGCTGAGCGGAATTAGCGCGCAAGATGCGCTGACCGTCACGCGGGTATTGCGCCAGATGAATGATAATTTGACTGGAAAGCCGCAAAAACAGAACAGGAGTTCGACATGAATGACTATAACTATGATAAATTCGCAACCGACCATTATGACCTAGATGATTTTCGCGGTGTCGCCCTTGGGGGTAAGGCTCCTGATTTCACTGTGTCAAAAGCCGATGGTTCCCCCGCCCGTGTTCTTGATTTTGAGGCTAATTTCTTAGTGCTGGAGATGGGCAGTATCACGTGCCCGTTGTTTCAAAGCCGCCGTGGYGGCATGACCWCAATGACCCAAGACTTTCCCAACGCCGATTTTGCCATTCTTTATGTTCGTGAAGCCCATC
This sequence comes from Paracoccaceae bacterium, assembly GCA_002401045.1. GTDB lineage: Bacteria > Pseudomonadota > Alphaproteobacteria > Rhodobacterales > Rhodobacteraceae > Amylibacter. The sequence goes on along the minus strand of NVSA01000003.1, from coordinate 37,088 downwards.
CGGGGGCCAAAACCCCCAGTCATAAAACAATAGAGGATAAACGACAGTGTGCGCAGGCACTACAGGTCGAAGATGGTGAAGGGCGTTTGATCTTGGTGGATGACATGGACGGCACAGCCCATGCGGCCTATGGCAGTTATCCCAATGCGGTCTATATCATTAACAAAAATGGCTGTGTGGTGTTCTTTTCTGATTGGAATAACCCCGCCGCAACCCGTCGTGCTTTGGCGCAACTGACCGCTGGTAAGCCTGCAACGGCCAAAAGCTATTTTAAACCGGCTATTCCGCCCGTAGCTCTCAGCACGTTTCGCCGTGGCGGCAAAGGCTCGGCGCGGGATTTTTTTATTGGACTACCTAAATTGTTCTGGAAGAACATGCTTCGCCGCAATTTTTTGCTGCTTATTGGGCGTACGCCAAAGATAGGCCCAGACGCACAATGCTAACTTTCAACCAAATGGTTGAATAACTGATATTTCGCATCACAGTGGGGTCGGGGCATAATTCAACGGTGCTCTGACCCCCGTTTATTTTTAATTATCTTTTATAACAGTACTTTAGCTCATGCCTTGGCTGGTAGATATTGCGTTGACTCTGAACGCGCCCCCGCCTATTTTGCGCCAACTGTCCAAGGTGCGTCATCTGACGTGGAGAAGGAGCCGTTGAAATGACAAGCGACCCTGATCCAAAACGACGCGATGCACTGGAAGCGCGGCTGAACGCGATGAAAAAGGCTAAAACGCCTAAACCTCGCGAAGAAAGCCACGTCGCGGGTGCCCAAATGGGCTGGCGGATGGTTACGGAGCTGGTCGTCGGATTATTGATGGGCGCGGCGATAGGATACGGGTTGGATCACTTGTTTGGCACGTTRSCARTWWTTMTGGTGATTTTTACCTTGCTAGGGTTTGCTGCGGGTGTGCGCGCAATGATGCGCACCGCAACGGAARTCCAAGCAGAAAATACTGCTGAAGGTGCGCCAGTTGCGCCCAGTGGTAATGATAAAATGTATGATGACGACTAGCTAACAGYTAGTCTGACYGAAGGGATAACAACGTGTCGACACAAGAAGAAGCAACAAGCCGCTTTAATATCCACCCGATGGATCAGTTCGAAGTGAAGTCTTTGCTTGGTGGTGATATCACGTGGTACACGCCAACAAACGTCACCCTTTGGTTGGGTRTTACAGTTTTGTGCGTGATCGTTTTGTTGGTATTCGGCACACGCGGTCGCGCAACGATCCCGTCACGCAGCCAGTCTGTTGCTGAAATGATGTAYGGCTTCGTTTATAAGATGGTTGAAGATGTTGCAGGTAAAGAAGCCCTGAAATTCTTCCCTTATATCTTTACCCTGTTTATCTTTATTCTATTGGCGAAYTTCTTGGGSYTRATCCCRGGCGCGTTCACCACAACATCGCATATCGCWGTAACAGCATTCCTTGCGATGGCCGTGTTCTTGACCGTGACCATCTTGGGTTTTGTCAAAAACGGCACAAAGTTTTTAGGACTGTTCTGGGTGTCATCTGCGCCGCTTGCGCTGCGCCCCGTCTTGGCCATCATCGAGTTGATCTCGTATTTTGTACGCCCTGTTAGTCACTCCATTCGTTTGGCGGGCAACGTCATGGCGGGTCACGCAGTGATCAAAGTGTTCGCAGGGTTTGCGGGCGCGCTGGGTGTCTTTTCGGTTCTACCAATCTTGTCTATCACAGCCGTCTACGGACTAGAGGTTCTTGTGGCAGGTATTCAAGCTTATGTTTTCACTATTCTAACTTGTGTGTATCTCAACGATGCTTTGTATCCGGGTCACTAAGGTTCGTTCAACTAATTATATCTATTCCATCAAAAGGAGAAATCGTTATGGAAGGTAATATCGCAGAAATGGGTCAATACATTGGTGCAGGCTTGGCTTGTATTGGTATGGGCGGCGCTGGTATCGGTGTTGGTACAGTTGCAGGTAACTTCTTGTCAGGTGCTTTGCGCAATCCAGCAGCAGCTGGTGCACAAACAGCGACATTGTTTATCGGTATCGCGTTTGCTGAAGCCTTGGGCATCTTCTCATTCTTGGTAGCATTGCTACTAATGTTTGCTGTTTAAGCAAACCTGAGAGCGGCGGCTTTCGAGCCGTCGCAAATTGATGGCGAGTGTCGGGTTTCCCGCACTCGCGTTTCCATTGGAGAGCATAATGTCTGATACGACACATAGTACAGATCAGGTTGTTGATGCGGCACATGCGGCAGAGACATCTCCTGGTATGCCACAACTGGACTTTACGACTTTTCCAAACCAGATTTTCTGGTTGGTTGTCGCACTGGTTCTGATTTATCTGATCCTAAGCCGTGTTGCTTTGCCTCGGATTGCGACTGTTCTGAGTGAACGGTCTGAAACAATTCAGGGCGACTTGGAAAAAGCTGAAGAGTTAAAGCAAAAGGCTGTTGAAGCTGAAGAGGCTTATAACAAAGCCTTGGCAGATGCACGCGCGCAAGCGGGTGAGATCGTGGCTGAAGCCAAAGCGGAAATCCAAGTTGAATTGGATAAAGCGATTGCTAAAGCCGACGCTGAAATTGCTGCAAAAGCCGCCGAAGGTGAGGTCGAGATCAAAAAGATCCGCGCCAGTGCCATGAAAGCGGTCGAAAAAGTTGCGGGTGATACAGCAAAAGCGATTGTTGATGCGGTGCTACCTGGTGCGGCTGATGCAAAAACATTGAAAGCGGCCGTCACTGCACGGTTGAAAGGGTAGTCTTATGAAAACACTCATCTCTACCCTGACGTTGACGGTTCTTGCGACACCAAGTTTCGCATCAAGCGGTTCGTTCTTTAGCCTGAACAACACGAACTTTGTGGTTACGATCGCATTTCTTTTGTTCATTGCTTTGTTGGTCTACCTAAAAGTTCCTGGTAAATTGACGGGTATGTTGGATCAACGCGCCGTTGATATTAAATCTGATCTGGACGAAGCACGCGCATTGCGTGACGAAGCCCGTGCCGTCCTTGCATCTTACGAGCGTAAGCAAAAAGAAGTGCAAGAACAGGCCGACAAAATCGTGAAAAATGCGAAAAACGAAGCAAAAACAGCGGCTGTACAGGCTAAGGCTGATTTGAAGGCGTCAATTGCACGCCGTATTCAAGCGGCTCAAGACCAGATTAAGTCTGCTGAAGTTGCGGCGATTAAAGAAGTTCGCGACACTGCGATTACTGTTGCAACAGCCGTAGTAAGCGATGTGATCGCATCAACAATGTCTGCACAAGATGCAGGCGGGTTGATCGACGCGGCTATCAAAGATGTTGCTGAAAAGCTTCACTAACACTTACCTATTTTAAAGTTTTAAAAGCCCCGCAGTTTTGTGGGGCTTTTTTATGGGTAATGTTCTGTTGGCCACAAAAAAACCGCCGTGATTCAGGCGGTTTTTTGTAAACTCTGTAAGTTTAGTTGCCCCAGTAAGATGTCCCGCCGCGGGGGCTAGAACCGCGTAGTAGGCGTACATATGTTTGCGCATCATAGACTACAACACAGCTTGAATGATCATAGTTTGAGGTCTGACCATTGTAGCCAAAGTTGCCGTGGTAACAGCGGCTGTCTGGGTTTTTACCGCCAGAATAGTGACCCGTTGCGTTTACGTATGGGGACACGTAGCTGCCGCCCTCTACATAAGGGTAGTTGGTTACTTGGTGGCCTGGGCCGTTATGGTTCGCGTTGCGCGCTGGAATGTTTTGCGCGGATGCGGCGGTTGCGCCGATTGCCAATACGGCAAGAGTTGCTACTGAAATAATTTTAGACATGGGGGATCCCTCTACTGAATATTTGGCAAATATTAACCTTAAATTGCTGATCTGCCTAGACAAAGTGCTGGAATCATTTCAGCGGCTTAGCAATTTTGTGTTCTTGGCGGTACAGTTTGGGCGTCATTGTTTCGCAATTGGAAACAATGCTGCGCCAATCGTGGAACTGTCTTTAGTCGCGGTTTTTCTCATGGGCATAGCGTAGCTTGGCAATGCTTTCATTTTTCTGCGCTTTGCGATTCTCTAGCATAGAGTCTTTGACAAAGCCCAAGTGCACCTCAACCGCTTGCTTCGCGGCGGCAGGATTGCGTGCGATCAATGCGTCATGGATATTACGGTGCTGTTCAAGCAAGGCTTCGCGGGTCATGCGAACCTTGAACATGACCTGACGATTATAAAAAACACCTGCGCGTAACATCTCAAACATTGACCGCATCATGTGCAGCATAAAGACGTTATGGGATGCCTCGATGATTGCCATATGAAACTCTGCGTCTAAGGCGGCTTCTTCGGCTGGATTGCGTTTGGTGTGAGCATTTTCCATTTTGTGGAAAATGGCTGAGATGACTTTCAGATCGGTATCTGAGGCCATGCGCGCGGCGCGTTCTGCCGCTAGTCCTTCAAGATCGCGGCGAAAGGCCAGATAATCGTATAGCGCTTCATCGTGGCTGGCAAAAAGCTGGATTAACGGTTCGGAAAAGGCACTGCCCAGAACATCGGCGACATAGATGCCCGACCCTTTGCGGGTGGTCAGTAATCCACGTGTTTCAAGAGTGCCGATTGCTTCGCGTAAAGACGGGCGCGACACGCCCATTTTTTCTGATAAATCGCGCTCCGATGGCAGGCGTTCACCTGGGCGTAATATGCCCCGCAAGATCAATTTTTCGATCTGCTTAGTGACATTATCAGAGACACGTTCTGGGTTGATTTTTTCAAAGGGCATGGGGAAACTCTGATCCTATTTGGTCAAAACTTATGACCAATTGTTAGACAGAGCAAGAAAGAAAGGCCGCGCATTTGGGAGGGATTACGCGGCCTTAGGTCAGGCGAACTGGGGGCAGGCCTAGGCGGCAGGACGAATAACGATTTCGACCCGACGGTTTTTAGCTTTGCCATATTCAGTGTCATTGGATGCAATCGGTGTGGTTTCACCGCGACCGTAACTTAGCAACCTGTCTGTGCTGACGCCTTGTCCGGTCAGGATTTCAGATACGGCATAGGCGCGATCTGAAGACAGTGTTTGATTGTATTCATCGGAACCAGAACTGTCGGTATGTCCGATGACATCTATGGTTGTATCTGGATATTGGCGCAGGTTGTTGGCGATTTTGTAAATCTCTGGACGAAAACCGTCATTTACGTAGTTGCTGTTGCTGTCAAAGGTGATGCCTTCAGGCAACGTCACGATCAGTTCAGAACCTGTATTTGTGATTGTCGCATCTTGGCTGGTCATACTTTCACGCAAAGCAGCCTCTTGCTCATCTAGTTTGTGACCGATAATTCCGCCAATTGCGGCACCTGCGGCGGCACCTAAGATCACGCCTTTTTTGTCGTCACCGATAATCAGGCCAGCCAATGCACCCGCTGCGGCACCTAGGCCGATGCCTTTGTTGGTGTTCGTTTTTGTCACGCGTTCGCCGTCAGCGCAGGCTGATAATGCGAATGCACATATTAGGGAAAGGCCAATGGCCTTGTGTGTCTGCTTCATAACTGCCTCATTCTTTTTTATTATTATGAGGTTAATTTTGGGCGTGTTGGCACGTTTTTCAAGGGTAATGTTGGAAATTGCACAAAACGGCAGGTTTTTGCGCAACACTAGGGGCTGGGCTTATCAGCCTCAAAGCGTGCAGATTCCCATGCCAGCAGGGCGCGTTTTGTGGGCAATCCCCAGTGATATCCGCCCAATTCACCCGATTTGCGCAAAGCGCGGTGACACGGAATGAGCCAGCTAATCGGATTGCGCCCAACAGCGGTTCCCACGGCGCGGACGGCTTTTGGATTGCCGATGTGAGCGGCAATTTCACTGTAGGTCGTGACGTGTCCTGTGGGGACATTCAGCAAAGCTTGCCAGACTTTGATCTGAAAAGGCGCGCCAATCAGGTGTAATTTTGCTGATGCGCCTTGTTCGAACAGCCCGCCAATATTCAGCGTCTCTGGGGCGTGGTTGAACTGTGCGTGCGGCCAGCGCGATGACAGATCGCTCAGGGATGCCTCGCGCCCTGCAGGGTCGGTAAAGCCAATGCCGCAGATGCCACGATCCGTTCCCATGATTAGCATTTCGCCAAAGGGGGACGGGAAATAGCCGTATGAAATGGTTAACCCTTGGCCGCGTTTGGCGAAATCACCCGGGCTCATGGCCTCCCAATTCAAAAATAAATCATGCAGGCGACTGCTGGATGAAAAACCGATGTCATCAGAGGTTGCCAAGACGGTGTTACGTTCTGCCAACATGGTTTTAGCGTGGTTCAGGGCAAGGTATTGTTGATAGCGTTTCGGACTGACACCGACCCATTTGCTAAACACCCGCTGGAAATGTGCAGGCGACAAACCAACCGCCCCCGCGACCTGTTCCAGCTTGGGCTGATCTTGCAGGTTATCGCTGATATAGGTGATCGCGCGGGCAATCACACGGTAGTGGTAAGGATCGTTTGTCATGGGGTAACTTTGCGCCAATCTACGGGGCTTTGCCACCCGTTTCTTGCGCATAGCTTTGGTTTATGACTTGGTTTTGGCTTAGTGCTGTGTCACATGTGGGGCATGGTAAAACAGCTAGATTATCACAGTATCTATGAGATATTTCGCAGGTTTCAGGAGCAAGAGCCTGAACCGAAGGGCGAACTTGATCACACCAACGCCTATACGTTGGTTGTGGCTGTGGCACTGTCTGCGCAGGCGACGGATGTTGGTGTGAACAAGGCGACGAAAGCCTTGTTTGCGGCGGTGTCTACCCCGCAACAAATGTTGGATTTGGGGCTGGCAGGTTTGACCGAGCATATCAAAACCATCGGGTTGTTTCGCCAAAAGGCCAAAAACGTGATGAAGATGAGCCAGCTTTTGGTTGATAATTTCGACAGTGTTATCCCGTCTTCGCGTGCCGCTTTGGAAAGCCTGCCTGGGGTCGGGCGCAAAACCGCGAATGTGGTTTTGAACATGTGGTTCAAACAGCCAACCCAAGCGGTCGATACGCATATTTTGCGCTTTGGCAATCGTTCTGGCGTGGCGGTGGGCAAAGACGTAGTGCAGGTTGAACGCGCCATTGAAGACCAAATGCCCGCCGAGTTTGCCCAACATGCCCATCACTGGATGATCCTGCATGGGCGTTATGTTTGCAAAGCACGCAAGCCCGTGTGTACCAATTGCCTAATCGAAGATTTATGTCTCTATGAGGAGAAAACGACGTGACTAAAAAGTTTCAAATTGTGGGTGTTGGAAATGCACTGGTTGATGTTTTGGCGCATTGCGATGACGCTTTTTTGGCCAATAACAACATCGACAAAGGTGTGATGCARYTAATYGATACCGACCGTGCGGCRGAACTTTATTCCAAGATGGGATCGGCGCRAGAARTGTCGGGTGGATCGACGGCGAAYACGATGGCGGGTCTTGCAGCACTTGGTGGCAAAACAGGGTTCATCGCTAAGGTGCGTGAGGATCAGTTGGGGGCAATTTTTKCCCATGATCTAGGCGCGCAAGGAACGGTTTTTGCATCGAATAAAGCACCTGCGGATCATGCAACGGAAACGGGTCGCTGCCTGATTTTGGTCACCCCTGATGGTGAACGCTCCATGAATACTTATTTGGGCGTGTCATCAGAACTCGGCGCGGCTGATCTGGACGTGAATATGCTGGGCGATACCGATTGGGTGTATTTAGAAGGCTATTTGTTCGATAGCCCCGATAACCAAGCCGCYTTTGCAAAAGSGATTGAGACAGCGCAAAGTGCGGGGGGTAAGGTTGCCCTGACATTATCTGACCCTTTTTGTGTGGATCGTCACAAGGCGGCRTTTCGTGARTTGGTTCAAAATCATGTGGATTTGTTGTTTTGTAATGAACACGAAATTCAGGCTTTRTTTGATGCGGAYAGCTTAGATGCAGCAATGGATATTGCGGCTAAGGATGTTGATTTGGTGGCTTGTACTGCGGGTGCCGACGGGGCGTATATTTTGAACGCTGGCAAGAAAATTCATGTGGCGGCAACGCCGACAAAAGTTGTGGATGCCACGGGGGCAGGTGATTTATTTGCGGCTGGTTTCTTGCACGGATTAACAAGCGGGGCTGATCTGCAAACCTGTGGTGCCATGGGCTGTGTTGCGGCGGCCGAGGCGATCAGTCATATGGGCGCGCGTCCGCAAGCTGATCTATCGGAATTATTTGCGGCCAAAGGTTTGGCTGGCTAGTATCGGGAACTTGTTCTTTAAAAGAAATCGGGGGCAAATTGCCCCCTTTTTTAATCCGATAACTTGGCGTGAACCTCATCCAAATCAATTTCGCCCGTTGGCATTTTATTGCTAGGGTCTTGGGCGTCATATTTGAACAAAATGAAATCCTTTTTGTAGATTTCATAGACCAGATGCATTGATAGATCATCAAAGTAGTCTTCGACGGGATGGGCGCGTTTAGGGCCGTGGCCTTCGCTTTCATTGAAGCGCGGCATGTTATCTAGGTCGATATCATGCTTGGTTTCAATGTTTTTTAAAACATCGGCCATGCCTGTTTTAAATTCTTCGGTTGAGATGATCTTGTCGTAACGGCCGCCATTGCGCACAAGCGTAGAGGCATGGCCAGACACGGCAGTCCAGTGAATATCAGGGTCCATAGGCTTGCGGAATTTGACGGTGTCGCGCACAAATAATAAGAACCGACGGAACGATGCGACTTGGTCAAAGTCGCCTTCAACCTGCACGCCGTATTGCCGTGTTAGGCGCGGTACAAGGTTGCCACGGTAATGTTTTCCGTTGCGCTGAATGCCGCATATTTTGTCAAAAAATGCTGATAAAACACGGGTATAGGGGTTTCTCACGCATGAAAACGTATAGGTTTCGTGCCCTAAAATACTATCGGTAATTGTTTGCTGACTTTCATCTATACCCCATTTGTGAATGCCCGATTTTGCATCGTGGATGTCGCCATCAAAGTACCGGCCGTGATCGGAGTAATACATAATTTGACCGATTGTTGAACACGCACATTTCGGAATAACGCGGTAAGCCACGCTTTCGCTTTCTGTCATCCATACGCCAGGAAATCCCATTACTGCCTTCTTTCATTCACGCTTAACGCGATGTTTTTTTATAGATTTACCGCTTTGGTTCGCAATTGCCAAGAAAAACTGTTTTCCCCCTATGCGAATATCTGTAAACAGACAGGGAGGTAAAGGTAGTGCAGGGCTTATGGTAAAAATTGCGTATATTCTGCTGTGTCACAAAGACCCGGTGTCTGTTGTCCAGCAGGCTGAAAGTCTGACCTCTGTTGGCAATTATATTGCAATCCATTTTGATGCCAATGCTTCGGCGCAAGACTTCAGTATGATCAAGGACAGTTTGGCTGATAATCCACGCGTGGTTTTTGCCAAGCGTGTGAAATGTGGCTGGGGTGAATGGTCCTTGGTTGAGGCCTCTTTGAATGCTTTGAGGGCTGCCGAGCTGGCGTTTTCTGCCGCGACACATTTTTACATGGTATCGGGCGATTGCACCCCCGTTAAGCCCGCACATTACATGCACCGCTACCTAGAAGAAAATAACCGAGACTTTATTGAGTGTGAAGATTTTTTTGGCTCTGACTGGATTAAGGTTGGCCTGAAAGAGGAACGACTGGTTTACCGTCATTGGTTTAATGAACGCCAGAATAAAGCGCTGTTCTACGCTTCTTTGAATATACAAGAAAAGCTGGGCTTGAAGCGGTCTATTCCAAAAGATTTGGAAATGCGGATTGGGTCGCAGTGGTGGTGCTTACGCCGTAAAACTGTCGAGGCGATTTTAGAGTTTTTGAAAAAACGCAAAGATGTACTGAACTTTTTCAAAACCACATGGATTCCAGATGAGACATTTTTTCAAACGCTGACCTGCCATCTGATTCCGACGCATGAAATTGAAACGCGTACGCTGACGTTTCTGATGTTCTCGGATTACGGTATGCCTGTGACGTTTTTCAATGATCAGTACGACCTATTGGTTTCGCAAGAACATCTGTTCGCACGTAAGGTTTCATCCGAAGCCGTTACGTTGAAAAAGCGGATGCAAGATTTGTACACAGGCCCTGATATAGAACTCAATGTCACCAATGAAGGGCGTACACTTTACAGCTATCTGACAAAACGAGGGCGGCATGGCCGTCGTTTTGCGCCACGGTTTTGGGAACGTGAGGCCAGCATTGGGCGCGAGCGTGAAATGATGGTTGTGGTGTGTAAAAAATGGCATGTTGCCAAGCGTTTGGCTGATGCGATTTCAAAACATTCTGGCGTGCAGGGCGTGGGATATTTGTTTGATGAACAAGCCGCAGACCTACCAAGTTTGGGTGGCCTAGAGACCTCGATTGAAAAACGTTCGCGTCACAGGCGTTCGTTCGTGCGTATGGTTTATGAAGCGCTTTCAACCGAGCGTTTGGTCATTTGTCTCGATCCTGCAAATATTGATGTGCTCGATGATTTTTACGGGGATCGCGCCACGATTAAAACGTTGGAAGTTTCTTGTAGCTTTAGCAATGATTATTTGCGGGGGCACGCTANTCGTTCTGGCATTGCAAGTTCGGGATCRTCTGACGATGCTTTGTCGCGTTTGGTGCCAACCGTGCGTCAAGATTTGGCGTTCGAGAGCGACCAAATTAGGGATCGTAATTTCCCGCATCTTTACACGATTTCGGATCGCAACGGGTCCGAAGACAACATGATGCAAATTTCGGCGTTTTTGGATGTGTCCGAAGAAAAGGCGCGGATGATTGCTGAAACACCTTATTTGTTCGCTGATTAGATTAGGAGGYCAGACATGGCTTATCACTACGATACCGACAATATTTTCGCTAAAATTCTGCGYGGGGAAATCCCTAACGATACGGTCTATGAAACCGATATGTGTTTGGTGTTTCGCGATATTGCGCCGCAAGCCCCGCACCATGTTTTGGTGATCCCTAAGGGCGCTTATGTGTCGTATGACCATTTCGCGCTTGAGGCCAGCGATGCAGAAATCGTCGATTTCACCCGTTGCATTGGACATGTGTGCCAAATGCTGGGTGTTGATCTAGGGTCGGGTGGCGATGGTTTTCGCGTGATTGCGAATACGGGCGAACATGGTTTGCAAGAAGTGCCGCATTTACATGTGCATATTTTGGCAGGCCGCCCTATTGGCCCCTTAGTGATGCCAAGTTAATTTATGAAATGCGCCTACCGCCCATTGCGGAACCGCGCTAGCGTAGCTAAAAATCAGGTAAAAGAACGGGAGATTATGATGACGCAGGAAGCCCCTGAAATTGTGGAAGTATCAAAAAGCCGTATCGCATGTGATGGCGGTGAAGGCGGTCATCCACGTGTTTGGTTGCAAATACCAAACGGACAAGATTGGGTTGAATGCCCGTATTGTGATTGTAAATTTGTCCTGAAATCGGGCGCAGGCGGCGGTCACTAACATATGTCTATAGGCAAGGGTCACCACATTCATTTAATCGATGGTTCGGGATTTATTTTTCGGGCGTATCATGCTTTGCCACCGCTGACGCGTAAGTCAGACGGATTGCCTGTGGGCGCGATCAGTGGCTTTTGCAATATGTTGTTCAAGATCATTGAAGATCAAAAAGGTTACGATGCCCCGACCCATATTGTCGTTGTTTTTGACCATAAGGGCAAAACATTCCGCTCAGATATCTACCCCGAATATAAGGCCAACCGTCCGCCAGCACCTGAAGATTTAGTGCCGCAGTTTCCGCTAACACGTGATGCAACACGGGCGTTTAATTTAGCGTGTATTGAGGCCGAGGGTTATGAGGCCGACGATATTATCGCGACATTAGCAACGCAAGCACGTGACGCCGAGGCGCGGGTTACGATCATTTCGTCCGATAAGGACTTGATGCAATTGGTTGGCGGCGGCGTTGAGATGTTCGATGCGATGAAAAACAAACGCATCGGGCGTGATCAAGTTGAAGAGAAATTTGGCGTGGGTCCTGATCGCGTGATTGATGTGCAAGCCCTTGCAGGCGATAGCGTCGATAATGTGCCAGGTGCACCTGGAATTGGCGTGAAAATTGCCGCCCTGTTGATCAATGAATACGGTGATCTGGATACATTGTTAGAACGTGCGGGCGAAATTAAACAGCCGAAACGTCGCCAAGCCTTGATTGAAAAGGCCGATCAAATCCGTATGAGCCGCGAATTGGTGACGCTTAAAGTTGATATGCCACTAGACTTTGATTTTGCCGATTTCGAAGTCCGCGATCCAGAACCTGACGTGTTGCTGGGATTTTTGGCTGAAATGGAATTTCGTACAATGGCGGCGCGGATTGCCGCAAAGCTGGGCGTGGATGCGCCTGCCATGCCTGAACCCGAAAAGGGTGGGGTGTCTATGGCACCGATTGCGGCAGCGACACCGATTGACCCTGATAAATACGAATGCATTCGCGACGCGGCAGGCTTGCAGCGTTGGATTGATAAAATCTATGCCCGTGGCTGGGTGGCGTTCGACACCGAAACCACAGGGTTGAACGAGATGATCGTCGATTTGGTGGGGATTTGTTTGTGTGTTGAGGCAGGCGAGGCTTGCTATATCCCGTTGACCCATAAAGAGGGTGCCGATGATCTGTTCGGCGGTGCGTCTTTGGCGCAAGGCCAGATGCCACTGGATGAAGCATTGGCGATGTTGCGCCCTGTTCTGCAAGATCCGTCGATTATCAAAATCGGCCAAAATATGAAATATGATGTGAAAATCATGTCACGCTACGATGTCGAGATGGCCCCTGTCGATGATACGATGTTGCTGTCCTACGCACTCAATGGTGGCAAGCATAACCACGGCATGGATGCGCTGGCGGAACGCTATCTGGATCATAAAGCGATCTCGATTAAAACGCTTCTGGGCACGGGAAAATCGGCGATTACATTCGACTATGTGCCGATTGAGGATGCGGTAAAATATGCTGCCGAAGATGCTGATGTGACTTTGCGCCTGTGGCAGTTGTTCAAGCCGCAGTTGCACACGCAAAACGTGACACGGGTGTATGAAACGCTAGAGCGCCCGATGATCCCTGTTTTGGCTAAAATGGAAATGACGGGTATTAAAGTTGACCGTGATCACCTTAGCCGCATGTCGAATAATTTTGCTCAACAAATGGCAGGGCTAGAGGCCGAAATCTATGAGCTTGCAGGGCAAGATTTCAATGTTGGCTCGCCTAAGCAACTGGGTGAAATCCTGTTTGACAAAATGGCGCTGGAAGGCGGCAAAAAAGGTAAAACAGGGGCTTATGGAACAGGCGTTGATGTATTGGCAGATTTGGCCGCCGAGGGACATGACTTGCCCGCACGCGTGCTGGATTGGCGTCAAATGTCAAAGCTTAAAAGCACCTATACTGATGCATTGCAGACCCATATTAACCCCGATACGGGGCGGGTGCATACGTCCTATATTATTTCGGGTGCCAGCACGGGGCGTTTGGCATCAACCGATCCGAACCTGCAAAATATTCCGATCCGCACCCCTGCAGGGCGTCAAATTCGCGAGGCCTTCGTGGCCGCAGAAGGCCATCAATTGGTCTCACTTGATTACAGTCAAATTGAGCTGCGTATCTTGGCGCATATCGCTGATATCGACAGTTTGAAACAAGCGTTTTTGGACGGCCAAGACATTCATGCAATGACAGCCTCTGAAATGTTTGGCGTGCCGCTCGATCAGATGGACAGTGAGACACGCCGCCGTGCTAAGGCAATTAACTTTGGTGTGATCTACGGTATTTCAGGTTTTGGTTTGGCACGTAATTTGCGTATTCCACGCAAAGAGGCACAGGCCTTTATTGATACCTACTTTGAGCGTTTCCCTGGCATTCGCACTTATATGGATAAAACTGTGGCTTTTGCCAAAGAGCATAATTTTGTGCAAACCTTGTTTGGGCGAAAAATCCATACCACTGAGATTAATGCCAAAGGCCCCCATGCGGGTTTTGCCAAGCGTGCGGCGATTAATGCGCCGATCCAAGGCACTGCCGCCGATATCATTCGCCGTGCGATGATCCGTATGCCTGATGCTATTGCGCATTTGCCTGCCAAAATGTTGCTACAGGTACATGATGAATTGATTTTTGAAGTCCCTGACGCGGCCGTAGATGAAACCATCGCCGTGGTCAAAGCAACAATGGAGGGCGCGGCSATGCCCGTCGTAAAATTGGATGTACCGCTTATTGTGGACGCGGGGCAGGGTGTGAATTGGGCGCTGGCTCATTAAGTCAGGCGTATTTAAATAAAGGATAATAGTATGGCACATATTGGTTTGATTGGTATCGGGGTGATGGGCAGTGCCTTTGCGCTGAACTTGGCAGAACAGGGTCATACGGTTAGTTTGCTGGATCGCAGTGCGGATAAAATGCAAGCGACAGTTGYGATGGGTAAAGTTGAAAAACTGCGCGGCGATTTGATCGCCTGTGCGGATATGGATGCCTTTGTGAAATCTGTTCCCAGCCCACGATCCATCTTGACGCTGGTGCCATCAGGTGCGCCGCTAGACGGGTTGATTTCCAGTATAAAACCGCTGTTGGATAAGGGGGATCTAATCGCCGACCTAGGCAACTCAAACTAYGTAGAGACCGAACGGCGTGTGACCGAACTAGAATCCGAAGGACTAGAATTCATCGGCATGGGAATTTCGGGCGGCGCAGACGGTGCGCGTCATGGCCCGTCAATCATGGCGGGTGGGTCAAAACAAAGTTGGGCGCGGATCAAACAGCCTTTGCAAGATGTATCGGCTAAATACAAAGGCGCGCCGTGCTGTGATTGGTTCGGGCCAGGTGGTGCTGGGCATTTTATCAAAATGATCCACAACGGGATTGAATACGCCGACATGCAATTGATCGCCGAGGCTTACGGCTTGATGTCAGATGGTATGGGGTTGAGTGCCGCCGAAATCGGTCATGTTTTTCAAACATGGACACATGGGGCGCTGAATTCATACCTGATGGAGATCGCAAGTGAGGTCGCATTGGCGAAAGATCCGCAAACGGGTCAGGCAATGCTAGACGTGATTTTGGACAAAGCAGGGCAAAAAGGCACGGGGCGTTGGTCGGTTATTGAGGCTCTACATCTTGGTGCACCTTCGAGCATCATGGCGGCGGCGGTTGAGGCGCGTAATATCTCGGCTGATCTGGATGTGCGGCAAAAAATGCAGGCGGCTTTTGGGGCGGCACCTAAAGCTATTCCCGACGATATTTTACCAAAAGAAGAAGCCATTTTAGCGCTGGAACAAGCCCTGATTGCAGGCAAAACCTGTGCCTACGCCCAAGGGTTTGAAGTGCTTTCTAAAGCGTCCGATGCCTTTGATTGGGATTTGAATTTAGCCGCCATTGCACGGGTTTGGCGTGCGGGCTGTATCATTCGTTCAGTGTTTTTGGATGAAATCGCGGATGTGTTTGAGGCTGATAATAGCCAGCATTTGGTTTTGGCCGACGTGTTCAAAGGGCATATGAAAGATACCATCGCGGCCTTGCAGGCTGTAACGTCTTACGGGGTTTCTAACGGGCATCCTATCCCTGCGTTTTGCGCGGCACTAAATTATCATAATGCACGGCGCACGGCGCGTGGAACCGCGAATATGATCCAAGGTTTGCGGGATTATTTTGGCGCTCATACGTTTGAACGTATTGATGCCCCTGGGCAAAAAGTGAATGGCCCTTGGCACGATTAAGATAAAACTGGCCGCCCAATTCTTGCGCGGCCAGAATGTGTTTTAAGTCGCCTCAAATAATCCAATTGAATTGCCGTCTAAATCCAAAGCATAAGCAAATCGCCCCGCTGGAATTTGAATAGCCGTATCATTCGGGACAGTTCCACCTGCCTCTAAAACTCTGCTAACGGCCGCTTCAACTGTGTCTGGAATTTTCAGATGCAATGTGGCACCTGTACCTGCCGCTGCTGGTTCCCCTGAGTAGATATGTCCACGTACATCGGCGGCATTACCTGTTTCGATGACGCCAATAGGGTGCGGCCCCATTGTTGTGACGACCTGTATATCAAATTTGAAAACCGATTTGTAGAATGCGACTGCTTTGTCCAAATCACGGGTTGGAATTTCCGCCCATACCAGTGCGTGTTGTGCTGTATTCGTCATTTTATAAAACCTTTTATATGATGTGAGGCCTTATAAATACCGATGCATGCTGACAGTTTGTGGCAGTAGAAAACGCGATTTTGGAATTAAAGTTCTGACGTGGGAATCATCGGGAAAAACACGCCACTAGAACGAATGCCAAACCAGTCTTGGCCCTCGTGGGCTTCATGGGTTCCCAGATCAACAAGACGATAAAAGCTTTTGCGATCTATCAGGGCTTCAAGGTTCGTGCGGATCAAAACATAGGGCGATGGTTCACCTGTTTTCGCGTCGCGCGTGACACGGATCGGGTTGTCAGCGCCCGCGGTGGCTTGGTCGTCAACATGGGTAGTGAATGTGATCACCTGATCTATGCCCGCGTTTTCGACATCGAAATCGACGGCAACAAAAGGTGCATCCTCGACGATGATGCCGACTTTTTCGACAGGTGTAACCAAGAAATAATCATCGCCATCTTTACGGATGATGGATGAAAACAGCTTAACCAGCGGCTTTCGGCCAATGGGAGAGCCAAGGTAGTACCAAGTGCCATCCCGCGCGATACGCATGTCTAAATCGCCGCAAAAGGCAGGATTCCATGAATGAACAGGCGGTGCACCTTTCTTATTGGCCAGCTTTGCGGCTTGGGCAAGGCTATCTGCGTTAGGTTTTACAATTTTTTCCGCATCTTTCGGATTTGTCATTTGTCACGGCCGCCATAGTTTCGTTTAATACCTAAAGTGAACAGTGGAATTTGGAAAGGTTTGTCATGGGCAGTGGGCAAAAGACTTTGGTTCAACAGATCAAAGAAATCGGTGTGCTGTTGAACAGTGCGACGGTTAATATCGAAAAACGTGTCATTGGTCAGCCGCAAGTCGTTGAACAATCTCTAGTCGCTTTGCTAAGTGGTGGTCACGCTTTGCTGGTCGGTGCGCCTGGTCTGGCAAAAACCCGATTGGTTGAAACAATTGGCATTGTCATGGGACTGGATATGAGCCGGGTGCAATTCACCCCCGACTTGATGCCTGCCGATATTTTAGGGTCTGAAATTCTAGACGTAGATGCTGATGGCAAACGCAAGTTCAGGTTCATCAAAGGGCCGATTTTTTGTCAGTTATTGATGGCAGATGAAATCAACCGTGCCAGTCCGCGCACCCAGTCGGCCTTATTGCAAGCGATGCAGGAATGTGARGTTACCATTGCGGGTRAAACCCGCGCRATGGCGGCACCATTTCATGTGTTGGCGACGCAAAACCCGATTGAACAAGAGGGAACCTATCCGTTGCCAGAGGCGCAATTAGATCGGTTTTTATTGCAAATTGATGTGGRTTTTCCCAGTCGTGAAACGGAGCGAGAAATCTTGCTGGCAACGACTGGGGCTACCGATGCTAAGGCCGATGTTGTGTTCACACCTGCGCACCTTATCRCAGCCCAAGAAATCGTGCGCCGTATGCCTGTGGGCGAYACAATYGTTGATGCYATCYTGGATCTGGTGCGMTCTGCGCGTCCAGATGAGGCGGCRGATARGCATATCCAAGAGACCATTGGTTGGGGGCCAGGCCCGCGTGCCGCGCAAGCATTGATGCTGTCGGTTCGGGCGCGTGCCTTGATCCATGGGCGGTTGGCACCATCGCTTGATGATYTGGAAGCCTTGGCGCATCCCGCCTTGATACACCGCATGGCACTGAACTTTGCGGCCAAAGCTCAAGGTGAAAATCTGGCGGATATTATTGCTGATCTGACGCAAAAGGCGTTGGGTAAAGAGCAAGCCGCTTGATAAAATCACCGACCATGACACCGCGCAATTTGCGCCATACTGCTGACGCCCTGTCCGCAGGGTTTGCCCCACTCTTGGCTGAGGCACGTCAATTGGCAGCCAACATCAGTCTTGGGGCGCATGGGCGCAGGCGTGCGGGAACGGGTGAAGAATTTTGGCAATACCGAGCGGCGAACAGTGATGATCCATTTAGCAATATTGATTCGCGAAGTTCTGCACGATCTGACGAATATTTTGTGCGCCAACACGAATGGCAAAACAGCCAATCGGTGCATCTATGGATCGATCGCGGTGCTTCGATGCAATTTCGATCAACGGATACAGTGCCAATGAAAGCAGGCCGAGCTGCCGCTCTTGGATTGGCCTTGTCGATTTTACTGGCAAAAGCGGGTGAAAAAGTCGGTTTAATGGATACGCCTGAACAACCACGGGCAGGGATGCCACAAATCGAAAACATGGCACATCTTTTGACCCGTGACCAAGAAGATACTGAATATGCATTGCCTGCCCAAAAGCAAATGCGCGCGGGGCAAAAGGCAGTTTTTTTATCGGATTTCCTTGGCGATTGGGATGCGACTATGGAATGCCTAACATACGTGGCAAACCAACAGGTTGAGGGCTGTCTGATACAGGTTCTGGACCCGATAGAAGAAGCGTTTCCGTTCAAGGGCCGCACTGTTCTTTCCAGCGTCAACGGTCAGCATAAGTTTGAAACTTTGCGAGCTTCTGCTTTGCGCAATGAATATTTGGAACGG
Organism: Paracoccaceae bacterium; assembly: GCA_002401045.1. Classification (GTDB taxonomy): domain Bacteria; phylum Pseudomonadota; class Alphaproteobacteria; order Rhodobacterales; family Rhodobacteraceae; genus Amylibacter. The sequence goes on along the minus strand of NVSA01000003.1, from coordinate 18,514 downwards.
CTTGCAGAGCGTAAGGCGGCGTTGCAACAATTGGCAGATAAAACAGGGTGGCGTTTTTTGGTGCATCATACCGACCAGTCTGCGAATAGCGCGATGTTATGGCTGTACCAAGCCTTGCAAGGGGTGCGGTCGTGATCGGATTAAACACGATAAGTTTTCTATCCCCCGCCTTGTTGTGGGCATTGGTTTTACTCCCTATTTTGTGGTGGATACTTCGCGCAACCCCGCCAGCGCCCCTACGGGAAATCTTTCCCGCAGTTTTATTATTGTTGGGTTTGAAAGACCGTGAAACCACGCCTGCGAAAACCCCGTGGTGGTTGCTGGCATTGCGTATCTTGGCGTTGAGTGTGGCAATCATTGGCTTTGCAGAACCTGTTTTGAATGCAAAAAATACAAATGAAAATACCCGTCCCTTGATGATTGTGATGGACGGCAGCTGGGCGAGTGCCAGCAATTGGACTGCCCGTATGGGCAAGGCTCGTGAGGCTTTGCGCAGGGCGGATGCCGCGGGGCGTTTAAGTGCGATCTATCTTTTGACAGATAGCCCTAAAGCGGCAGAAGCATTGAATTTTATCTCTGCTAATGCGCAGATAAAACGGCTCCCTGCGTTGCGACCACAAGCCTGGGCACCTGATTTTTCTGCTTGGGCTGAGTATTTTAATGGACAAGAAAACGGGTTCGATACGATTTGGTTTTCGGACGGTTTGGACGCGACACCCCGCGCTAATTTACTCAAAGTGTTACAAGTCGCAGGGCAGGTTACTGTGTTTGAGCCGGATACTCCCGTGATGGCACTTTTGCCGCCAACCATTCAAAATGGTATGTTGCATGTGGATGTCACGCGCAGTTTTGCCCGTCARGGTGTAGATGTTTCAGCCGAGGCTTACGGCCTCGATCCCGCGGGGRTACAACGGGTTCTCGCCAGTACGGATGTACAAATCCCAAAGGGGGATACAACYGCGACTTTGGTGTTCGATATCCCCGTTGATTTACGTAACCGCGTGACCCGCATTGAAATTGTKGGCGGCAATACTGCGGGCAGTGTTGTGRCTACRGGGGACCGTGTTCAGCGGCGCAAGGTGGCGTTGRTTTCGCTAAAGGATCAGCAAGAGGGCAGTAATTTTGTGTCAGACSTTTTCTACTTGCGCAAAGCTTTGGTGCCCAGTGCGCAAGTGATCGAAACCGATTTGAAAACCACATTACAGGCAAATCCCGATGTGATCATTTTTGTCGATGTAGGTCAGTTAAGTCAGGATGAAAACAGACAGGTAAAAGACTGGGTCGAACAAGGGGGCCTGCTGGTGCGTTTCGCAGGTAGGCGCCTAGCYGCGAGCCAAATTGGTTTGCGTCAAGAACATGATTTGTTGCCTGTGCGCTTGCGTGCAGGGGGACGTAGTATTGGCGGGGCGATGTCTTGGGGACAGCCCAAAACGTTGCAAACCTTTGATGCCTCTAGCCCATTTTCAGGCTTGAAAATTCCGTCAGATGTGTTGGTAACCAGCCAAGTTGTCGCCCAACCTGATCCGAATTTGTCGCAACGTGTGATCGCGGCGTTGGCGGATGGCACGCCGCTTGTGACGCAAAAAACGTTGGGTTCAGGCCGTGTGGTTCTGTTTCATGTCACGGCGAATGCTGAATGGTCAAACCTGCCTTTGTCTGGATTGTTTGTTGAAATGCTGGAACGTCTTGCGGTTTCAACAACGGGTAATTTAAGCGATGCAAAAGACATTGAAGGGCTGATTTGGAAACCTGACAGCATCACCAATGCTTTTGGAGTGGTGCGCAGTGTGGCTGATCTGCCAGGCGTCGATGGGGTCGACTTAATCACCCATCAGTTATCAAAAAACCTACAGCCAGGTGTCTATAGAAACTCGGATCGATCGATTGCGTTGAATATTTTGCAGGACGGAGATGTGTTGCGCCGCTATGATTGGCCGCAATCGGTGACGGTTACAGGCCTGCAAAAACAGCAAGAACGTTTTTTGCAATCCTATCTATTGATCGCTGCATTAATGCTGTTGTTACTAGACGCAATTGCATCGCTTTGGCTTAGCGGGAAACTTTCTGGGGCTAAGGTCGGGCGTGTGGCAACCGTGTTGATTGCTTGTAGTTTATTCGCGCCAGATACGGGTTTTGCGCAGAATGATGATGGGCTTGTGACGCGGATTAATAACACCGTTTTGGCCTATGTGCGCACGGGGGATATCAAGCTTGACCAGACGTCCCATGCGGGCATGTTGGGCTTGGCGGCTGAATTATTCAGGCGCACATCGGTGGAGCCGATTGAACCTTACGGTGTGGATATTGAAACAGACGCGCTGTCTATTTACCCATTTTTGTATTGGCCAATCAGCGAGCGCCAAAAAGCGCCAAGCGACGCGGCCGTGGAAAAGTTGAACCGTTATTTACGTACAGGCGGGATGATTATGTTTGATACCCGCGATGCTTATTTATCTGTTGGCGGGGGTACGGCAAACGGAAAAATCTTGCAAAAAATAGCGGCTCGTTTGGAAATTCCGCCCTTAGAGCCTATTCCCAAAGATCATGTTTTAACGCGCAGTTTTTATTTACTGCAAGAATTCCCAGGGCGTTATCTAGGGGCACCTGTGTGGATCGAAGCTGCACCTGCAGRTGCCCAAAACGTTGWAGGCGTGCCCTTTCGCAATTTGAATGACGGGGTATCCCCTGTGATTATTGGGGGCAATGATTGGGCGGCGGCTTGGGCGATTGATAAAACAGGTCGTTATCAATTTCCTGTCGGGCGCGGGCTGATTGGCAGTGAACAACGTGAATTYGCACAGCGCTTTGGCGTCAATTTGGTCATGTATGTTCTRACGGGAAATTATAAATCYGACCAAGTSCATATCCCTGCATTACTGGATCGGCTGGGGCAATAATGGAGACATTTTTRACATATGCGCCGCTTATTCCGTGGCCTGCAATTTGGGCTTTAGCTGTTKTATGCGCTGTGGTTTTAGTCTTTTGTACATGGCGCGGATTAAYGGGTTGGGCGTTGCGCAGCTTAGCRGYTTTGGYTCTGTTGCTTGGGTTGRCACARCCCAGTTTACAATCCGAAGAACGCGAAAAYCTTAGCAATATTGTTTTGGTYGTACTGGAYYATTCTGCCAGCCARACGGTATCAGACCGTATGCAACAGSTTGCAAAAGCACAAGCGTATCTGACACAAAAAATTGGCGTGCTGGATGATTTTGAGATGCGGGTAGTTCGCGTTGAGAATGATTTATCAGGGCGCGATCACGGCACCTTATTGATGCAGGCACTCCGTAAGGCGACGAATGAAATTGCCGCTAATCGTCTGGCTGGAGCGATTTTGGTCACGGACGGACAAATCCATGATGTCGATGACAATTGGAAATTTCCCGCCCCTTTGCACGTGTTATTGACGGGGCAAGCGGCAGATTGGGATCGTCGACTTGTGATTGAAGATGCCCCAGCCTTTGCGATCCTTGGCGAAGATGTCGTGCTGAAATTACGGATTGAGGACCAAGGAAAAGTGCCGAGTTCTGTCAGGGGAAGCGCGAAAATTTCAATTGCGATTGATGATAATGAACCGCAAGAGTTCAGGGTTCAAACGAATACAGACCTAGAATTACCCGTGACTGTGCCACATGCAGGAATGAATATTTTACAATTTAAGGTTCATCCCACTCAAGGTGAATTGACTGAAAATAACAATTCAGCCGTGGTGTCGATCAACGGTGTGCGGGATCGATTGCGGGTGTTGTTGGTGTCGGGTGAGCCCTATGCGGGCGAGCGTACATGGCGCAATTTGCTGAAATCCGACAGTGCGGTCGATCTGGTTCATTTCACCATTTTACGCCCGCCTGAAAAACAAGACGGCGTGCCGGTGCGTGAATTATCCTTGATTGCCTTTCCGACGCGTGAGCTGTTTTTGGAAAAAGTTGACGAGTTTGATTTGATCATCTTTGACCGCTATTCAAAACGCGGGTTATTGCCAAATGCCTATCTGGGCAGTGTGGTGGATTATGTAAAACGTGGCGGGGCAGTTCTGGTTGCTACGGGGCCTGATTTTGCAGGTGTGAACAGCCTTTACCGCACGCCGTTGGCGGATATTTTGCCAGCCGAGCCGACAGCGCGGGTTTATGAACGTGGGTTCTATCCGACGATTTCCGAACTTGGCTTGCGCCATCCCGTGACACAGGGTTTGGGGGGTGTATATGAGCAGGGCGAACAACCTTGGGGGCGGTGGTTTCGTCATGTTGATGCTGATGCAATTGCAGGCGATGTGGTGATGAACGGCGTAGATGGGCGACCTTTGTTATTGCTTGATCGCATTGAAGAGGGGCGCATTGCTTTGCTGTTGTCTGATCAAGCATGGCTCTGGTCTCGCGGGTTTGAGGGTGGCGGGCCACAACTGGAATTACTCCGTCGTTTGGCGCATTGGATGATGAAAGAACCTGAGCTGGAAGAAGAGCAACTGACCGCTACAGCCGTAGGCCAAACGGTTACGATTGTGCGCAGGTCGCTCGCTTTGGAAAACCATCCCGTTGAAATTATCGCACCTGATGGGGCAACCCGGAGTGTGATCTTGGAGGAAACTGCGGCGGGTCATTGGATCGGAAATTATGATGGYGCGYTGAATGGGYTGTACCGTATGTCGGACGGTATTTTATCYACCGTATTTGCRCTGGGCCCTGCATCGCCTAAGGAGTTTGAGAATACAATTGCCTCRGCTGMTTTGTTGACGYCCGTTGTTCGAGATACCAAAGGGGCGGTTATTCCACTGCATAAAATGGATCATCCAGATATTAGGATAACCCGCCAAGGCCGCACTGCGGGTGGTGAGCGTTGGTTGGGATTGTGGTCGCGTAACGCCTATTTAACGACGGCAATTTCGAGCAAACCGTTGCTRCCTAATTGGGTGTTATTGCTCTTGGTTGGCCTGATTAGTGTTGCTGCATGGCGGGTTGAAAGCCGTTAAGGACACTCAATTTGACGCAAATAAGTACGGCTATTACCTTTGATGCGCCACGGTTTTGGCATATTTGGCTGTGAAAACGAAGGGAGATAAATAACAGGTACCCCMGTGATTAAAGCAATTGTCYTTACTTTTTTACTTGCCATGACAGGCAGCTCTTTTGCACAAGAGGCACCGTTGCGTGCGTTGATCTCCGCGGATGACGCGAAAGCGTGGCAAGGGGTTGGCCGTATTAATATGAAAGATGCGGGTTTTTGCACGGGTACTTTGATTGCCGCAGAYTTGGTTYTAACGGCGGCGCATTGCATGTATCANCCYGTKANCAGGWAARYTGCTTRAACCCGARARYATCAGCTTTTTGGCGGGTTGGCGCAATGGTCGTGCGGTTGCACAGCGCACGGCAAAAACGGTGATTGTCCATAAAAAATATACCCCTGGTCGGGATGTCGCAATTGACAAGGTTGCCCATGATTTGGCTCTTATCCGTTTGTTGCAACCTATTTCACCCAATGTGATCAAAGGTTTTGAGCGCCGCGGGATTCCGCGTGCAGGTGAAAATGTCAAAGTGGTTTCATATGCCGAAAACCGTGCGGAAGCCCCCTCGATTGAAGACCTATGTCATGTCATGGGCGAAGACCCCCGCGCGGTTGTTCTGACTTGTGATGTGGATCATGGATCATCAGGGTCGCCTATTTTCGTGATTGAAGATGGCACGCCTAAGATTGCCTCGGTCGTATCTGCCAAGGCTGTTGTTGGGGGGCAAAAAGTTGCACTAGGTGCTATGATGGATGCTCCATTGTCTGATTTAATGGCGCAATTGAACGATGTTCGCGGTGCCTTTCAGGGCAAAAGACCAGGCCGCCAGTCACTGGCGCAACAACTCGGTCGGGTTCAATAATCCAAAACCCTTGACGAATTAAAAAATCATCCCATATGTTAGTTATCGGATGCCCGAATGGGGTTCGACGCTTAAATTGGGTCTGTCCATTGTGGAAGGCCGACATAACAAACGTATCGCTTCTTTAGGAGGATGACGACCATGCGCAACTATGATTTTGCACCCCTTTACCGTTCAACTGTAGGTTTTGACCGTCTGGCATCAATGCTGGATCGTGCGCTGACAGCCGATGTTAGCCAAAACAGTTACCCCCCTTATAACATCGAAAAATCGGGCGAGGATGCCTACCGTATTACGGTGGCTGTTGCTGGTTTTTCCGAAGACGAGCTGTCTGTCGAGATGCGCGATGGTCAATTGCTGATCGCTGCTAAAAAGGTAGATGCTCAAGCCGATGAAACCGCTTATCTACACCGTGGCATTGCCACCCGTGCCTTTGATAAACGCTTTCAATTAGCGGATCACGTCCGTGTTGTTAGCGCGAAAAACAAAGATGGTTTGTTGTATATTGATCTTGTGCGTGAAGTGCCCGAAGCACTGAAACCACGCCGCATTGAAATCGCGACACAAAACACGATTGATGCCAAGCCTGCCCCTAAAAAAGTAGCGAAGCCAAAGACCATTGAGGTCTAAGCCGCACTTTCAAAGATCTTGAGCCGTCGGGATCAAATCCCCTTTGATCCTGCGGCTTAAGCCCCCAAAGGCAGTCTCTCCCCTGTAATGCCTTTGGGCAAGACGCCACTTTGTTTGAATACAAGGTGGCGTCTCTATGTATGTTTAATAGAAAAATACTGTGAGTAATGTCGTAAGCAATACTAAAATTGCCAGCGCGCTAAGGTGCTCAATGACCCAAGAAAATTTGTATGTCATGGAGATGTTCCTTTCTTTGTAACGGTGAAAGGACTGCCAAATTTGCGATTCAATACTATGTGATCATTGCAATAGTTTTGTGACGCCGCGCGAATGTACGGCGTCACAAAAGATAGATTTAGGCCTCTGTAATAGACGTACAGATGTATTTTAGTTCTAGGAAGTCATCCAAGCCGTGGTGCGATCCTTCGCGACCAAGTCCTGATTGTTTCACGCCGCCAAATGGGGCAACTTCGGTTGAAATCAAGCCTGTGTTCACACCAACGATGCCGTATTCCAACGCTTCTTGTACGCGGGTGACACGGTTTAGATCGTTAGAATAGAAATAAGCGGCTAGGCCGTAGATTGTGTCGTTTGACGCTTCAACAACTTCTTTTTCAGTTTTAAAGCTAAACAACGGGGCAACCGGGCCAAAGGTTTCTTCGCCCGTGACCAYCATGTCAGATGTCACACCTGTCAGGATTGTCGGTTCAAAAAAGCTGCCRCCCAATGCGTGGCGTTTACCGCCTGCGATGATTTTAGCACCCTTTGATACGGCGTCTTTGATGTGTYCTTCGACTTTTTCAACGCTGGCCATGTCRATCARSGGGCCTGTTGTGATGCCRTCATCCAAGCCGTCGCCGACTTTCATAGCAGACACAGCCGTTGCCAGTTTTTCTGCGAAAGCGTCATAGACGGTTTCCTGGACATAAATGCGGTTTGAACAGACACATGTTTGGCCGTTGTTTCGGTACTTAGATGCCATGGCACCTTCAACAGCGGCGTCTAGGTCTGCGTCATCAAACACGATGAATGGTGCGTTGCCGCCCAGTTCCAAAGACAATTTCAAAATTTGATCGGCGCCTTGTTTCATCAAGGCACGACCAACTTCAGTTGACCCCGTGAATGTCAATTTTCGAACTTTAGAGTTTGATGTCATTTCAGCGCCGATTGCACGGGCTTTCGCGGATGAGATGATGCTTAGAACGCCTTTTGGCAAACCTGCGCGTTCTGCGATTTTAGCGATAGCCAATGCAGATAGCGGCGTTTGCATGGCGGGGCGTCCAACAAAGGCACAGCCCGCGGCCAAGGCAGGCGCTAATTTACGGGCAATCATCGCAGATGGAAAATTCCACGGTGTGATGGATGCCACAACGCCGATGGGTTGTTTTAGCACTGTGATACGTWTGTCGCGCATGTGGCCAGGAATAGTTTCGCCGTAGATGCGTTTTGCCTCTTCGCCGAACCATTCAAAAAAGCCTGCGGAATAATTGACTTCGCCAATACCTTCGGACAAAGGTTTGCCCATTTCTGCGGTTAGGATCGCGCCTAAGTCTTCGGCGTTTTCAACCATCAATTGGTACATGCGGCGAATAACGACGGCGCGTTCTTTTCCTGTCCATTTTGCCCATTCTTTTTGGGCTTCATAAGCCGCGTCAATTGCGCGTGCCGTATCTGCAATGCTCAAGTCAGGCAATGTGGCGATCACATCGCCACGTGCGGGGTTTGTGACGTCAAAAGTTGTGCCGTCACTGGCATCAATCCATTCGCCAGCGACGAAGGCTTGTGTTGCTAAAAGAGTCGGGTCTTTGAGTATAGAACTTAGGTTTGTCGTATCCAACATTGGGGCACCTTTAGGGAGGTTTTCATAAATCAGGRCCATGAATGGCAGATTTTCTTCGCAGGTGCAACATGCGGGTCGGATATTTATTTAACTTATTAACTAARTTGTGAGGATATCATCGTTTTTAACGTAAGCGCCGATGCGTATTTCAGCATATTTCAGTGGAATYTTMCCTGAATTRACTATTTTRTGGGCRTGACCATAGGGAATGCAGATTGTTTGTCCTAAAAAGAGGTGCTGAACACCGCTTGGGATTTGTAACTCTGCAAAGCCGTCCAAGATGGTGATTTGTTTGTTGGYATGAATATGGCTGATTTTGGGGGTGGATTCGTCAGGGTTCAGCGTATGAATGGTGATTCTACACCGATCCGACACATCAATCCTGCATGTTTCCGTTTCACCATCCCTGTAACCATCATATGCCATGCCCTAATGCTATGCAGGATTGTTTAACTAAAGATGAATACCAGCGATGACGTTACGATTTTTTACATTCAAGCTGGAAAAATCGCCGTGCATGACCATATAATACTATAGAATTCATATAAGAGTCCCCGATGTTAGCATCCCTTTTTTATACCGTCTTTGTTTGGTCGCCGTTTGTTCTGGTGGGATCCCTCATTGTGATCCTAATACGGGGCATTTTGCCCGACGGGTTTAGGGTTTGGCCGTTTAAGCTTGTTACAGGCCTGCTGATTGCCACTTATGTGTTCGGTTTTTTACACTACACCTTGCCGCAACGCGATGTTGTTTTGATCATTGATGCCTATGAAAAGCGTATGGATGTTTCAACGAATTCGATTTTCTGGGGGCAACCTGATGCGGGAACCGCGTCACAAGATACCCGCGATGTACGTTTTATTGATGCGCAATACGCGAACGGTGATGTTGTGGTGTTTCGCAATGAGGACACGGGTTTCAGCTGGCCACCCTATCTGAAATTCGACAGCTCGGATTTAAGCGCGCGCGCCAAACAACTGATCTCGACACCTGAAAACCCCAAATGGGTCGCGGTGCGCCATTACGGTTGGCGCAATAATGTGTTTTCTATTTTTCCTAATGCAACTTCGTTTAAGATTGTGCCGACAGCTGATACCCGCCTGATCCCGTGGTTCAATATCATTATTATATTCATCGCCCTGCTTTTGGGCTTAGGTATCTTCCGCTTACTTCAACGCTTCAAACAACGCCGCATTGATCCTGTCCTTGAAGACATTGAAGACAGCTTTGATAGTCTATCCGAACGCACCCAACGTGCGAGCAATAATGCCCAAGGGCGCATGGGGCGGTTTTGGGACACTATATTAGGGCGCTCAAAATAGTCGGCGTTTTCACTGGAAATTCCGCGCCACTTCAGGCAAAACGTCCTGAATAGTTTTTAGGAGCAAGCGAATGATACCTTATCGTTCTCGGACATCGACACACGGACGTAACATGGCTGGGGCACGTGGCCTTTGGCGCGCGACGGGTATGACAGATGACGACTTTGGCAAGCCGATTATTGCGGTGGTCAATTCTTTTACGCAATTCGTCCCAGGACACGTCCACCTAAAGGACATCGGCCAGCTGGTCGCGCGTGAAATCGAAGCGGCAGGCGGCGTTGCAAAAGAATTCAATACCATCGCCGTGGATGACGGTATCGCCATGGGTCACGACGGGATGCTGTATTCACTGCCATCACGCGAAATCATCGCTGATAGTGTCGAATACATGATTAACGCCCATTGCGCCGACGCCATGGTGTGTATTTCCAACTGCGATAAAATCACCCCAGGTATGATGATGGCGGCAATGCGCCTTGATATTCCCGTGGTGTTTGTTTCTGGCGGGCCGATGGAGGCTGGTAAGGTCAACATCGACGGTGAATTGCGCAAAGTTGATTTGATCGACGCGATGATCGAGGCCGCCAATCCTGATATGTCAGACGAGAACGTGCAAGCCATCGAAGAAGCCGCTTGCCCGACCTGCGGATCCTGCTCTGGCATGTTCACAGCCAATTCAATGAACTGTCTCGCTGAGGCGCTGGGACTTGCCCTGCCAGGGAATGGCTCTACACTCGCAACGCATACAAAACGTAAGGCTCTGTTTCTCGAAGCAGGCCGCCTGATCGTTACTTTGACGAAAGATTACTACGAGAATGGTAACACAGCGGTGTCTGCGCGTGGTATTGCGACCAAAGCGGCATTTGAAAATGCCATGACTTTGGATATCACTATGGGCGGATCGACCAATACAATTTTGCATCTCTTGGCGATTGCCAGTGAGGCCGAGGTTGATTTTACCGTTGACGATATCGACCGTCTTAGCCGTACAACACCGTGTTTGTGTAAGGTCGCGCCTGCTATTGCAAATGTGCATATGGAAGATATCCACCGTGCAGGCGGCATTTTTGCCCTGATGGGTGAAATGGATCGTGCAGGCTTGCTCGACACCTCGGTGCAGACCATCCACACCCCCACATTGGCCGAAGCAATTTCCAAATGGGATATTGCGATCAGTAATGAAAAAGTAGCGCATGATTTGTTCTTAGCCGCCCCAGGCGGTGTGCGCACGACACAGGCGTTTAGCCAGTCGCGTGAATATAAAGAACTCGATATAGACCGCCAAAACGGTGTGATCCGTTCCAAAGACTATGCCTTTAGCCAAGACGGCGGGCTGGCGATTTTATTTGGCAATATCGCCATCGAGGGCTGTGTTGTGAAAACTGCAGGGGTGGACGACAGCGTCTTGAAATTCTCAGGGCCGGCTATCGTGTGCGAAAGCCAAGACGAAGCCGTGAACCGTATTTTGAACAAAGAAGTCAAAGCGGGCGATGTCGTTATTATCCGCTATGAGGGCCCGCGTGGGGGGCCAGGTATGCAAGAAATGCTCTACCCAACATCCTATCTGAAATCCATGCGTCTGGGTAAAGCCTGCGCGTTGATTACCGATGGTCGGTTCTCAGGCGGGACATCTGGATTGTCTATTGGTCACGCCAGCCCAGAAGCGGCAGAAGGTGGCAATATCGCTTTGATCGTTGAGGGTGATATCATCGAGATTGATATCCCGAATCGTACAATCAATGTGGCACTCAGCGACGCTGAGCTTGCTACGCGCCGCGCCGCGATGGAGGCCAAGGGCGATGACGCTTGGAAACCTGAAAAACCGCGCAAACGTAAAGTCAGCCGTGCTTTGCGGGTCTATGCCGCCCATGTGGGCAATGCCTCACAGGGTGCCGTGCGACTTGAGCCTTAAATAACACTACTGCGCCGTGTTTTTACGTGGCGCAGATTAGGTTTTGAATTAACTGGCCATAAACCGATCTAGTCGGGGTTTAATCAACAGGTTCATAATAACCCCAACGATGATTGCAAAGGGTAGAGCCGCGATTAGGTTTGAGCCTAAAGTGGCTAAAAAATCGGTGCTAAACCCAACCAGTTGCACCGCAACAATCGTCCCCATAATGCTTTCCATCACCAGTGCCATTAAAATACCAATGGTGATGTTCTTTTTGTGGGAGGTAAGGTTTGGTGCAATGCGTGACAAGGTCATGCTGATGAGCGTGTAAATGATAAATCCAGCGGGTGCCATTATACAAATGGCAATCCCCCACGCAGGCAGCCATGCGGTTAAAAATTCTGTACCTTCTGGGCGACTCCATGCGGTCATCACACTGGTAAATATACCCGTCATTGTTAATACTATGGTCGCAATCACAGCAATCTTTTGCAAAGTTCTCTTTTTCATTCCATACTCRTGTRTAAATYTAATTGACTTTATCAACCTAAYTYRYTTRGTTGATRAAGTCAACAAAGGGATCGYATGCCAACRTCTGTTTTTGAAATATCTCGATCYATGGATCAATTTTTACACCGTTTTATGGGGGCAATGGGCRTTCAGGTTGCTGACCTTGGTTTGGGKCTMTCAAAACAAGATGTCGGGATGATAATGATCATTAAGAGCAATGATGGCCTGTCTATTGGYGAATTGGTGAAATCTATGCGCCGTGACAARGCRCAGATTACACGYAACGTGAAGCAACTCGAAGCCAAAGGCATTCTGACRCGYAAGCCCAGTGAAGTTGATAARCGGGTCTCTATGCTTTTCTTAACGCCAAAAGGTCGWGAAAATGCCATGAAACTTGATGATGCAATGGCTGTTGTTATGCAAGAAATGACCGCTCCACTTAGCCAAAGCGAGCTTGATCAATTTTCAACTTTACTCGCCAAGCTRACATGAAAACGCCCCGCACAGCATAACCGTCGGGGCGTTTTATTGTGTTTAGTGGTAGGGGTTAGCCTTCCATCATTTCCTCAAGTTTTCCCAAGACCAGCATCGCTGGCAGAACTTGCGCAAAAGACCCATTCGGCTGACGGCCTTCTTTGATCGCGGCCACGAATTCGCGGTCGATCAATTCAATACCGTTGTTCGATACAGCCACACCAGACAAATCGACGGGCTTTTCATAGCCATCTACTAGGTCATCATAACGCGCGACATACGTACCGTTATCACACATGTAGCGGAAGAATGTGCCGAAAGGTGCGTCATTATTAAATGATAGCGACAAAGTACAAATCGCACCTGAAGGTGTTTTCAGACCAATTGTCATGTCCATAGCAATGCCCAATTCTGGGTGTTTTGGCCCTTGAACACCAAACACTTCAGTCGGAATTTCACCCGTTTGGTACATGAACAAATCAACCGTGTGACAGGCATGGTGCCAAAGCAGGTGATCCGTCCACGTCCGTGGCTCGCCCTTGGCATTTGTGTTGGTACGACGAAAGAAGTATGTCTGCACATCCATTTGTTGGATGTTCAATTCACCCGCATCAATCTTGTTCTTGATCCACTGGTGGCTAGGATTAAAGCGGCGYACTTGACCCGCCATGCCCACAACACCTGTTTCTTGTTGAACGCGAACGATTTCTTTTGACGCTTCAACAGTGTCGGCCATYGGGATTTCGCACAACACGTGCTTGCCCGCTTTCATCACCGCAATAGATTGCTCTGCGTGTAGCCCCGTTGGCGTTGATAAAATAATGCCGTCAACGTCATCACGTGCCAGCATCTCATCAAGACTGGTACACCAATGCCCAATGCCACGATCCGCAGCCAAAGCTTTGATTTTAGCTTCAGTCGGACCAAAAACAGACGTTACTTCAACGCCTTCAATATTMGCCAAAGCATCTAAGTGTTTAATMCCAAAGGCGCCATAAGCACCCGCTACACCAATTTTCATGCTATTCGCTCCTTGTAGAATTGTTTTCYAAGATAATGTGACCTACAGCCGYGTTCGACGCTGGCACATGGTAAAAACGATGAACTTCGGTGACATCGTCCTCAAGCGCGCCACGCATAACGTGCCACATAACCATTTCAACACCTTCAGAACCCGCTTCACGCAAATACTCTACGTGTGGAATTTGTGATCCTGCAACAGGATCTTCGGTCAGCARGTCTAAGAACTTTTTGTCGAACTCTGGGTTAATCAAGCCCGCACGCTCATGTTGCAACTGGTGGCTCATGCCGCCCGTGCCGAACACCACAACTTTTAGGTCTTCGTCATAGCTTTCAATCGCGCGGCGCACAGCTTTACCAAGATTATAACAACGGTTGCCTGTCGGCGCTGGGTATTGCACCACATTCACGCATAAAGGCACCACCAGACACGGCCATTCATCAGGCGTGCCGTACATCATGGTCAACGGAACCGTTAGACCGTGGTCGACCTCCATCTCGTTCATGATCGTGATGTCGAATTCATCCAAAATCAGGGATTGCGCGATGTGGCTGGACAGACGTTGATGGCCTTTCACAACGGGGACTGGACGGGGTCCGAAACCTTCATCAGCAGGAATATATTCCGCTGCACAGCCTAACGCGAATGTCGGAATGCATGATGCGTCAAACACCGTACAATGATCGTTATAAACCAAGAAAATCACGTCTGGTTTTTCTTTTGCGATCCATTCTTTTGAAAACTCAAAGCCTTTGAAAATAGGGCCGTAATAGTCATCGCCAGCGATGCCCGTATCGGACGCTACACCAAGGGCGGGAACGTGGGAACAACCCACGCCTGCAGTAATTTTAGCCATTTTTCTTATCCCATTCAGATTGGTAACGATTGCCTTCAATAGACCGCCCGCCGTTTATCATCATCTTACGATACGCATCGCGCCCCATGCCTGTCATAATACCTGCAAGGTCTTGAAAGTTGATGCCGTGAAAAGCGGCCAGTTTTGAGGTGTAGTAAATGTTGCCGCCCAATTCTAACAGACGGTTCCATTCTTGATTTAGCACCGCTGCGCGTTGATCCGCTGACATTGGAAAATCATCCAAATAAGTTTCGCGATCCGCCTTATAGGCGTCGCGGTTCTTTTGCTGTCGCAATGTGATACAAAACTGGTTTAGGTGATAGCCCTCGCGCGCACGATCTGCGTCGAACACAAAGGTCCCAGGAATATCTTCGTAGTCTTTTTCGCCTGCCATGACAGTCTCCTTTAGGTTGGCTAATATGTAGTATCTAGGTTATTTTTTGGGTTACGCGGTCAGCGCGGGTTCGGTAGTCCGCCTCACCTGCGTCTAAATTCAAATTGCCGATACGGTCTTGCCATTCCACGATGGCGTTTGCCATGTCGTTTGGCAAGCCAAGCTGTTCAATGGTTAGGGCAACCTCGCGCATTTCTGCCGCACGACGTTTGCCGTGTAGCATCATGCGTTCCAGATCATAGGCGGCTTTATCTGCCCAATCAAACCCTGGAAATGATTTATCAAGCGATGCCAAGACACGCACATCAACACCCGCACGACACCCCGCCAGAACCGCTTCAGCCATCAGGGCCTCCATGCCTTTAACCATAATGGAACGGATCATTTTGGTTGCAGATGCAATGCCAATATCCCCTTCAATTAAGGTCGGTGCCATATCTAAGTCTTTGAAAACCTGCACCGCGTCTTGTGCGTATTGCCCGCTCACCAAAAGCGGGGATTTATTCATTTTAGGATAAACAGGCGACATGATGGCAACATCAACATAGCGCCCACCTGCGGCATTAATGATTTTAGCCGAAGCCCGTTTGGTGTCTGGTGCACATGAATTACAATCAAAAAACAACGCGCCCTTGGCGATGTTCTTTGCTGTTTGTATGGCCGCTATATTGGCTTGGTCAGCGGTCACGAAGCTAAATATAATATCGGCGTTCTTAACAAGATCGGCATTGGTCAGCGCGGTGCCAACCCCTGCAGATTGCATCCGTGCTAGCATTGCGCCGCGTGCTTCGTCGTCGTCCAGCTTGGTGTCATAAGCACGCAAAGCTTGCGGGCCGTGTCCCGCCCAGCCCTCTACAATAGCATTTGATGCTTCGCCAAAACCGATGAATGCGATATTTGAATGTGTCAYGGTACCCCCATCTGTACTTCGGCTATATGAACAAATTTCGGATGAATGTTCAAATTCGAAGCCTGGAAATACTATTCATTTTAGCAATAGTTCATATTTTCTCGATGACGGCTTCGAGCCTTCATCTTGTAGCAAATCCCACATGCATTTTTGTGTTTTTGTGGGATGCCAATCTGACAAAGCCGACAGCCCAATGTGGCGCACCATACCAGATAGGTCGAAATCCAGACGTTTGAGAAGCCCTAGYTTTTCTTCRCGCATCATYTGATGGCTTGAACTRATYGTYAWTCGRTCACTGCCTGTCAGCAACCCGCGAATAAGTACCAAAGATGAGGTTTCAATCACATGTATRTCGTCTAGGTCGGTGACTTTGGCCATCATATTATCGAAATAACTGCGGGTTGGGGTGTCTTTGCGCGGCACGACCCATGAATATTCAGACATTTCTTTGGCGCTGATGTTCTTACGGCTGCATAAAGGGTGTTCTGCGCGAGCAAAAATTGCCAACGGGTCTGAAAACAACAGGGTTTGTGTTACATCGCGTACGGGTAAATCATCGCGCAGGGCGCCGATAAGCATATCAAGGTGTCCCAGTCGTAGTCCTTTAAGCAGGTCCAAATAGGGACCATCCACCACGCGAACATTGGCTTTGGGGCGTTCTTCTAGCAAGCGGTTGATTGCATTAGGTAGCATGTAACTGCGTGCCAACGGCATGGTGCCAATAGTGACATGACCGCCATCAAAACCCGTTAAATTGCGCAAATCTTCTTGGGCTTGGCGTAACTCATAAAACATCAGGTGGGTATGATCGGCCAGCTCTTGAGCCGCAGGGCTTAGGTTGATTCCTTGCGGGGTTTTTTCAAAGAATGGTGTACTTGCGATGCGCTCTAATTCATGGGACGACCGATAAATGCTGGGTTGCGACAGGCCTGAATATTTTGCGGCTAGCGAATAATTGCCCGCCTCGCTGACCGATAAAAGCGCACGCAGTTGGCTCGATGTGACCAGTGTGTCATAGCTTTTGGCCTTTTGATTCGCCCGTGTTTGTGACCGTCTAACGCCGCGCTTCAAATGATCAAGTGCACGGTTTACACGGTCGTGTAAGATGCTCCCTGGTTGGGTCAAAAACAGTCCTGCGTTGCGGCGATCAAACAGCGAATGGCCCAACATACGTTCCAATTTAGCTATGGCTTGCGTAATCGCAGGTTGTGAAAGGTGTACTTTGGCCGAGGCCACAGTAATGTTGCCGCATTTAGCAACTTCGGCAAAGGCACGTAGGTGGCGTAGGTTTAGATCAATCGTTTGCATGGGGTCATTATAGCTAAAACTTATATTACTACAAATGCTTTGAAGTTGGCATTTTCACAGAATCAGGACATAGTCCCCCAAATCAACTTGTAAGGGGAATTCAGATGTCCGAGAAAAAGACTGCGCTTATCCTAAGCGCGCACGCCGCAGATTTTGTTTGGCGCTGTGGTGGTGCCATCGCGAAACACGAAGAAATGGGCTACGACGTAACCGTTGCCTGCATGTCTTTTGGCGAACGTGGCGAAAGTGCCAAGTTGTGGAAAAAAGAAGGCATGACTTTGGAAAAAGTCAAAACAGAGCGTAAAAAAGAGGCCGAAAATGCGGCTAAAGCTTTGGGTGTTACCAACCTAGAATTCTTCGATCTTGGTGACTACCCCTTGGAAATCGACCGCGATGCGAAATATAAAATCGTTGATTTGATCCGTAAGGTTCAACCCAAATTTATGATGAGCCACTCAAAATACGACCAATATAACACCGACCACATGTTCATGACGCAAATCGCGATTGAAACACGGATGATCGCCCAAGCTTGGGGACACAACCCGGGTGAAAAAGTTCTAGCCGCCCCACAATTGTATTTGTTCGAGCCGCATCAAACAGAACAAATGGGCTGGAAACCAAACGTATTTTTGGACATCACCGAAGTCTGGGACAAAAAACGTGCGGCAATCGAATGTATGCAAGGCCAAGAACACTTGTGGAACTACTACACAAATGTTGCTGAAAACCGTGGTAACCACTTCCGTCGTAATTCTGGCGGCATGGCAGGCGGACGCCCTGAGCAATATGCTGAAGGTTTCCAAACTGTGTATCCAGTATGTCAGGACGAACTATAATGTCGAACGTTGTTGTCCAAGAAATTGAACGCGCCGACCCAGGTGTGATCAAAGCCCTTGGTGAGCTGGGCGTTGCTACAGTTCACGAATCCCAAGGCCGCACAGGTTTGCTGGCATCCTACATGAACCCGATCTTTTCGGGGGCTCAAATTGGTGCCTCTGCAGTGACAGTTCTATCGCCACCGTGTGACAACTGGATGCTGCATGTTGCTATCGAACAGGTGCAAGAAGGCGACATCTTGGTGCTTGGCGTGACCAGCCCGTCAGATGCGGGTTATTTCGGTGACTTGCTTGCGACCTCTATGCAGGCGCGTGGTGGTGTTGGCTTGATAATCGACGCTGGTGTGCGTGATATCAAAGATCTTAAACAGATGAATTTCCCTGTTTGGTCAAAAGCCATCCATGCCCAAGGAACCGTGAAAGAAGTCCTCGGTTCGGTCAATATCCCTGTGGTTTGTGCCGGCGCGTTGATCAATCCAGGCGACGTCATGGTCGCTGATGATGACGGTGTCTGTGTTGTGCGTCGTCAAGATGCGGTTGAGGTACTGAAACGCGCCGAGGCTCGTTTCGCCAATGAGGATGCCAAACGCATCAAATTGGAAAGCGGTGTTCTAGGTCTCGACATGTATGACATGTGCGGTCGCCTAAAAGAATACGG
>NVSA01000136.1 GCA_002401045.1 Paracoccaceae bacterium | reverse complement strand
GGGATACAGTCTTGGGGGCGCGGATTTGTTGCGCCGTGCGATGGGTAAAAAGATCGCCGAGGAAATGGCTAAAGAGCGTCCGAAGTTTGAAAAAGGCGCGATGGAAAATGGTGTCGACAAAAAGAAAGCCAATCAGGTTTTCGATTTGTTGGAAAAATTTGCCAACTACGGGTTTAACAAATCCCACGCGGCGGCTTATGCGGTGGTGTCGTATCAAACGGGCTGGCTAAAGGCCAATCACCCCGTTGAATTTATGGCAGCGGCGATGAATTGCGATATGCATTTGACCGATAAGTTGAATGTGTTTCACCAAGAGGTCAAACGGCTGGGCATTGAAGTGATCCCGCCGTGTGTGAACCGATCCGAGGCGTTGTTTAGCGTCAAGGACGGCAAGGTTGTCTATGCGCTGGGCGGGCTGAAAAATGTCGGTGCCGAAGCCATGCGGCTGATTACCGATGCACGCCTTGAGGGCGGCGAGTTTCAAGATTTGTTTGATTTTGCCCGTCGTGTTGATCTCAAACGGGTTGGTAAACGTCCGATGGAAATGTTGGCACGGGCTGGCGGGTTTGATCAACTCGATGGAAACCGCCGCAAGTGTTTGGAAAGTGTCGATGGGTTGGTCGCGTACTCGGCGGCAACACATGAGGATCGTAACTCTGCCCAAGGCGGGTTGTTTGGCGATGCGGGTGAAGCCCTGCCTGCGCCGCGCCTGCCGATGCCAGAGGATTGGTTGCCCAATGAACGCTTGGGTCAAGAACATACYGCGATTGGGTTTTATTTGTCAGGCCATCCGCTGGATGATTATGCAGGGGCATTAAAGCGTAAAAATGTGCTGACACTGGCCGAGTTGGAACAAAAGGCCGCTGGTGGCACTGTTATGGCGAAAATYGCRGGATCRGTTGCGGGCAAACAAGAACGTAAATCGGCGCGGGGTAACCGCTTTGCTTTTGTGCAACTGTCKGATCCGACAGGGCTGTATGAGGTCACAGTTTTTTCCGAGGCGTTGGAAAAATTCCGCGATTTGTTAGAACCTGGGCAGAATGTTGTGCTGTCGGTTAAGGCGGAATTGGAAGCGGATCAGTTGAAATTATTGGTGCAAGGTGTGCAAGCGGTGGATAAGACCGTGGCAGATGCGGCGAGTCTTGGATTGCGGGTGTTTGTGAGCGATGAGACGGCGCTGGCGTCGATTGCCACGCGGTTGCGCGAAGTGTCTAGCAATACGGAAATACGCGGGCGCGGCCCTGTGCATTTGGTGCTGACCCATCCAAGCCTACCTGGTGAGGTGGAGATGGCCCTACCCGATGAATACCCGCTGAACCCGCAGGTAAAAGGTGCGTTAAAGCACATCGCGGGTGTTCAGACGGTTGAGGAGTTTTAAGGTTTTGTATTATGGCTGCGCTTGACCCGTTGAAGCGGTAGGAGGTTGCACTGCAACCTTCGAGAGATTTTCCCGTATTTTTAGGTGCGTTAAATGCATACTTGGCGCATTTATGCGCCGCGCCTGACCTTCCCCACGGGAAGGCGCAAATGCGCCTACCCAAGGTCAGGCGCTAGGTTTCTGGTTTAAGATGGATGGGGTTAAGGAAAGACACTGCCCTTTGTAACGGGTGTTCTACGTACCTACCAATGCGGCGGCGGTGCATTTCCGACGACTTCACCTGACATCGATTGACTTTCAGTATCGGCGGCGCGTTGCATCAGCATTGTGATGCGGTTTTCAGCCCGTTCCAGACGTTTTGCCTGATCTGCGATGATGTCTGACAATTCCTCAATGGTTTTGTCGTGGTGTGCCAGTTGGATTTCTAGCTCGGTTATGCTGTTTTCAATGCTCATAATCCCTTCATACAAACTTGCTCCTTCGACTGCAATCCGTTACAGCAAGCCCCATGTAAAGGAGCCAAAGCGATGGCAAGAGATAAAAAGAAAAAACCACAACGCCCCAAGGCTTTGCCGCCAAAGGGGTTTCGGGATTATTTTGGACCACAAGTTGCACAGCGCAATGCGATGCTGGCACAGATCACCGAAGTTTATCATCGCTATGGTTTTGATGCGCTTGAAAGCCCTGCCGTGGAAACGGTTGAGGCTTTGGGGAAGTTTTTGCCAGATGTGGATCGCCCGAATGAAGGCGTGTTTGCATGGCAAGACGAAGATGACGCATGGATGGCGTTGCGCTATGATTTGACCGCGCCGCTGGCACGGGTTTATGCACAGTTTCGTAATGATTTGCCGACGCCTTATCGTCGCTACGCAATGGGGCCTGTTTGGCGCAATGAAAAGCCAGGGCCTGGGCGCTACCGTCAGTTTTACCAATGTGACGCCGATACAGTTGGCGCGCCAAGTGTGGCCGCAGACGCTGAAATTTGCGCGATGTTGTCAGATACGCTCGAAGCGGTCGGCATTGAACGCGGTGATTATTTGGTGCGGGTTAATAATCGCAAGGTTCTAAACGGTGTGCTGGAAACCATGGGTGTGACGGATGCGGGTCAACAGGCCAATGTTCTGCGTACAATCGACAAGTTCGATAAAGTCGGCGAGGCTGGCGTGCGTGAATTGTTGGGCAAGGGGCGTCTTGATGCCTCTGGCGCTTATATTGACGGGGTTGGCTTGTCGGTGGATCAAGCAGAACCTGTGATTGCATTTTTAACCTCAAAGGCACTGAATGCGGCGAAGACCTTGGAAAATCTGCGCTATGCTGTGGGTGGATCGCAAGTGGGACTGGACGGTGTAAACGAGTTAGACACCATTGCACATCTGATGGATGCGCAGGGATACGGTTCTGATCGGATTGATATTGATCCGTCTGTTGTACGCGGTTTGGGTTACTATACGGGGCCTGTTTATGAGGCCGAGTTGACCTTTGATATTCTGGACGAAAAAGGCCGTAAGCGCCAATTTGGCTCGGTTGCGGGCGGTGGGCGTTATGACGATTTGGTCAAGCGTTTCACAGGTCAGTCTGTGCCTGCGACGGGTGTGTCTATTGGGGTTGATCGGTTGTTGGCGGCCTTGCGTGAAAAAGGTCGGATAACATCGGTTGTTAGCGGCCCTGTTGTGGTCACCGTGATGGACCGTGACCGTATGGGCGATTACCAAGCGATGGTTGCCGAGTTGCGCAATGCAGGTATTCGCGCCGAGGTTTATTTGGGCAATCCGAAAAACTTTGGCAATCAGTTGAAATATGCTGATAAACGCGAAAGCCCTGTGGCGGTGATTGAAGGCGGTGATGAGAAAGAGCGCGGTGTGGTTCAGATCAAAGATTTGGCATTGGGTGCGCGTTTATCTAGCGAAATTGAAACCGCTGAAGAATGGAAAAAACAACCTGCGCAGATGGAAATTAAGCGCGGTGATTTGGTCGCAGAAGTACGCAAAATGATCGCACGTGCGCAGGAGATGGGCTGATGTCACCAGCGGTCATAAAATCCTTAGCGGATCGGTTGTTTCAAAGTTTTCAAGATGCGGGCGCAGTGCCCGTTGAGACACCCGCCTTGCAATCTGCCGAGGTTTTGCTGGATTTATACGGCGAAGACATTCGCGGCCGTGCCTATGTGACCGATGACCCTGTTGAGGGTGAATTGATGTTGCGGCCCGATTTYACCGTGCCCGTGGCGCAAATGCATATGKCGGGCGGGGCAGAACCTGCACGCTATACTTACAACGGACCGATTTGGCGCAAACAAGACCCTGAATTGGGACGTGCCAAGGAATATTTGCAGGTGGGGTATGAGCTGTTTGATCGCACAGATCCCGCCGCCGCTGATGCGGAAGTTTTCGCGCTGTTTAATGATTTGCTGTCAAACGATGATTTGCGGGTAGCAACGGGTGATGTTGGCTTATTAGTTGCCGCGATTGACGGGCTGACGACGACGGATCGGCGCAAAGAACGGCTGAAACGCCAAGTCTGGCGACCCGATCGGTTTCGGCATCTGCTGGATTGGTACAGCGGTAAAGCGCCAAATCTTGCATCGCGCACAACCTTGTTGGACGCTGTTGCGACCAAAGGTTTGGACGCGGTTATGGCGCTGGGGCAACCTAGTTTGGGCTTGCGCAGTGATAGTGAAATCGCGGCGCGTGTGGCCAGTTTAGCGGATGATGCTGAAGTTGCCCCTATTCCCGCGCAAGAAGTTGCGGTTTTGGATAATATTTTGGCGCTGAACGATGATTGCGCGGCGGTGCTGGAACAATTGCGGGCTTGTCAGGCGGGGCTTGCAGGCTTTAGCGGCGCGGTTGACCAGTTAGAAACACGGCTAGACGCGATGGCGGCCAAATCGGTTGATGTGGCGCGTTTGCCGTTTGAGACCAGCTTTGGGCTGACCTCAATGGAGTATTATGACGGCTTTGTTTTCGGGTTCTTTAAAGACACGCGCACAGTTGCCAGTGGCGGGCGCTATGATGCGCTGACCCAAGTGTTAGGCCAAGGGCGTTCCATTCCTGCGGTGGGCGGTGTGATCCGTCCTGAAACGCTGGCAGATATTCGAGGGGACGCATCATGAGCCTGTTAAAACTAGGTGTTCCGTCAAAGGGACGTTTGCAAGAAAAGACCATTGAATGGTTTGCAGGGCGCGGGATCACATTGGCGCGCACTGGCTCGGATCGTGAATATTCGGGCGCTGTGACGGGTGTTGATGGGGTTGAACTGGTGATGCTGTCGGCGGGTGAAATCCCCAAAGAGCTGAAAGCAGGGCGTATCCACCTTGGTGTCACGGGTACCGATTTGATCCACGAAAAACTGCCGCTTTGGCGCGATCAGGTTGTCTCACTTGATGCGCTTGGCTTTGGTTTTGCCGATTTGATTCTAGCCGTTCCCAAAGGCTGGGTTGATGTGGAATGCGTTGAAGATTTAGACGCTGTTTGCGCTGAATTTCGCGCTAATCACGGGTTTCGCTTACGCATTGCCACCAAGTACCACAATTTGGTGCGGGGCTTTTTGCGGGCGCGGGGGGTGGCAGATTATCAGTTGATTGACAGTCAAGGGGCGACCGAAGGCACGGTGAAAAACCTGACCGCCGAAGCGATTGCCGATATTACGTCCTCGGGGGAAACCCTGCGGGCGAACCACTTGAAAATCTTATCCGATGGGTTGATTTTAAAGTCGCAAGCCTGTGTTTTTGCCAGCCGCTCTGCAGATTGGTCAGATCAAAGTAAACAAGCGCTAAGCGACATGGCCGCCAAGGCGGGCTGGGATGCCGCGTCGTTAGGCGGATTAGTGTGAGCATTACAACCGTCCAAACCGTTGTCGATTTACGCGCTCAAGTAGCGCAGTGGCGCAGTTCTGGTTTGACGGTTGGTTTGGTGCCGACCATGGGCAATCTACATGCAGGGCATTTGGATTTGGTGGGCAGCGCTGTGGAAAATACCGACCGCGTGATTACTACGATTTTTGTCAATCCAACGCAGTTTGGTATTGGTGAAGATTTGGACAGCTACCCCCGCACCCAAGCGGCTGATACCCAGCAGGTGGCGGATGCGGGTGGGCATCTGATGTTTGTGCCGTCTGTGTCGGAAATGTACCCCGAAGGGTTTTCAACGCGGGTGATTGTTGATGGTTTGACGCAAGTGCTCTGCGGGGCATCGCGCCCTGGTCATTTTGACGGGGTTGGGCAAATTGTCACCAAGTTATTGAATCAAGCAGGGGCGGATCGTGCCTATTTTGGTGAAAAAGACTGGCAACAATTGGCGGTGATTAAACGCTTGGTGCGGGATTTGGATATTGCCACTGAAATTCACGGGGTGACAACAAAACGCGATGCTTACGGTTTGGCGTTGTCATCACGCAACGGCTATTTGAATGACGCTGAAATAGATGTGGCGCGTAAGTTTAACTTGATTTTGCAAAAAGCGGGTTATGAGATTGGCACGGGCGGTTTTGCATCAGATGCTTGTTCAAAAGCGGCCAAAGCTTTGATCGCGGCGGGTTTTGCATCGGTGGATTACGTTGA
>NVSA01000135.1 GCA_002401045.1 Paracoccaceae bacterium | reverse complement strand
AAATAGAAGTTGATGCAGATAGCGATGGGCAACGGCTTGATCGTTGGTTGCGTAAGCAATTCGAATTTGTCAGCCAAGGGCAGATTGAAAAGATGTGTCGCAAGGGTGATCTGCGCATTGATGGGGGGCGTGTCAAAGCGTCAACCCGCGTTCAAAGCGGTCAAATTGTGCGTGTCCCGCCGATGCCGGATGCGCTGGATCCAACCCCACGGGACCGCAAACCTGTGTCAGATGCTGACGCGCGTATGATCCGTGATTGTGTGATCTACAAAGATGATGACATCATTGTGCTGAACAAACCACCAGGTCTGGCCGTGCAGGGGGGGTCGAAAACGATCCGTCATATTGATGGTATGGCCGAAGCTTTGCGGTTTGATAAAAACGATAAACCTAAATTGGTACACCGCCTTGATCGTGATACATCAGGTGTGTTTTTGCTGGCACGGTCTGGCAAAGCGGCGCAGGGGCTAGCTAAGGCATTTCAGTCGCGCGAGACGCGCAAAATGTACTGGGCGGCGGTTGCAGGTGTGGCGCGCCCACGTTTGGGTACCGTGCGCTATGGTTTGGTTAAAGCAGGCGGGCACGGCCCTAATGGGGGCGGTGAAAAAATGCACTGCATCCACCCTAATGAAATCGATAGTGTACCTGGTGCAAAACGCGCAACGACAGATTATGCGGTGATTTCCGAATTGGGTCAGCGCACATCATGGCTGGCTTTGGCACCGATTACGGGGCGTACTCACCAGTTGCGTGCGCATATGGCCGAGATTGGTAATCCGATTATTGGCGATGGTAAATACAGTAACAATGGTCAGGTTAACGAAGGTGACGGCTGGGGCGCGCAATTGGGCGCTGATATCAGCCGTAAATTGCACCTGCACGCACGGTCTATTTCACTTGTGCATCCGATTACAGGCAAACATATGCATTTCACCGCTGATTTGCCCGAGCATATGCAACGCACGTGGGATTTTCTAGGCTGGGATGTATCCGATGCGCCGGTTGATCCTTTCAACGTGGAATAGAGCGTCATGTCAGCGTGGAAACAAAAGGTTTTCTGGACTTCGGTTGAGGTAGAACAAACCGATGCAGGCTATTGTGTGACGCTGGATGGTCGCGCGATTAAAACCCCTGCCAAAGTTTCTTTGGCCGTGCCGACACCAGCTTTGGCGCAAGAACTTTCCAAAGAGTGGGSMKSSMRAMAMGATNGAAATTGATGCTGAAACCTTGCCTTTGACCCGACTGTTAGGGGCGGCAATTGATAAAATCTCTGTGAATGTTGATCACACGATTGGCCAGTTGGCGCAATATGCAGGGTCTGATCTGGTGTGCTACCGTGCCGATCGCCCGGATGAGCTGGTTGACGCACAAGAACARGCTTGGGGGCCGTTGGTTGCGTGGCTTAAGCAAACCCATGGTGCCACYTTGAATATTGGTACAGGCGTCATGCCGATACCCCAACCCGATGATTTGGTACAAAAAGCGTCCTTAGCATTGAAACCACATAGTTTTTTTGAACTGGCCGCAATTCACCAGCTGATTACTCTATCGGGTTCGTTTGTTATTGGCTTGGCAACGGCATCGGATGTTGTTTCAACKGATGCAGGATGGGATGCATCGCGCGTTGATGAAATTTGGCAGATTGCCCAATGGGGGCGYGATGAGGATGCCGAGGCTATGGCACAAGTTAAAAAAGGTGCCTTTGTTCAGGCATATCATGTTCTTTCTTTGCTAAAGGTTTGAATGTTAAGGCGGAAATCTGAACGATTATGCCTAAAAAGTGGCTATCTGGTAGGGTAACTTGGCACTCCTCCCTTGACGCATGGGCTAAGACCTGACCAATATTACCCTAGGTTTAGGGGATTCCCTTTCCTTTAATAATTAGCGATGATGGCTGGGAGATRCTCTGCAAAGGGTAGTCATCAGGAAGAGGTAAACATGAAAAAATCAGTATTTCTTGGTACGCTCGCTGTTGCATCTGTAGCAGCAAGCTTGGCAACCGCAGGTACGCTTGATGATGTCCAAGCATCGGGTGAGTTGAAGTGTGGTGTGTCCACAGGTCTTGCTGGTTTTTCCAGTGCAGATGCAAATGGCGAATGGAAAGGCTTTGACGTTGCGATATGTCGTGCCGTAGCCGCCGCTGTATTGGGCGATGGGTCGAAAGTTAAATTCGTACCGCTTGCAAATAAAATACGTTTCACAGCATTGGCTTCGGGTGAAATCGATATGCTGGCGCGCAATACGACGTGGACATTCACACGTGATGTAGACCTGAAGTTGGAATTTGCAGGGGTTAACTACTACGATGGTCAGGGCTTTATGGTTCCTAAAGCATTGGGTATTTCATCTGCAAAAGAACTAGATGGCGCAACTGTTTGCATTCAAACAGGCACAACATCAGAATTGAATTTATCGGACTATTTCCGTTCAAATAATATCGAATATGATCCAGTGCCCATTGAAAATAATGCAGAAGCACAAGCACAATACCTAGCGGGCGCATGTGATGTTTTCACAACGGATGCATCTGCTTTGGCCGCAACACGTGCGGCATTTGACAATCCTGATGACCATGTTGTGTTGTCAGAAATCATTTCAAAAGAGCCTTTGGGTCCTTTGGTTCGCCACGGCGATAACCAGTGGGGTGATATTGTTCGTTGGACACTGAATGCATTAATTTCGGCAGAAGAACTGGGTATCACATCTGCGAATGTTGAAACATCTGGCATGGAAGCTGGATCAGTTCCAGAAGTAAACCGCTTGTTGGGAACGTCTAAAAGTTTTGGTCCAATGCTTGGTTTGGATCTAAAATGGGCTGCACGTGCAATTGCTGTCAGTGGTAACTACGGCGAAATCTTTGAACAAAACATTGGTGAAAGCACACCGATTGGTATTCCGCGCGGTTTGAATGCGCAGTGGACGAATGGTGGTTTAATCTTCTCTCCTCCTTTCCGTTAAACGGTTAAAGTTTWGGGCGCGACGTAAGTTGCGCCCTTTTCGTATCTGCTAAAATACACGGGTATAAAACGAGGCACGGTCGCCTGTAGCGTTCGCGCTACGGTGTAGAAACCTGCCCATATGAGAAGGGAGTGTAGGCATATGTCTGCTGCAACGGATCCWGATAAGGGTGGTTTCCGACTGGGTATGCTACTGTATGATACGCGGTATCGCTCTATGACCATTCAAACCATCGCGCTTATCCTATTTTTGATTGTGATTGGTTGGCTTGTTCGCAACACTGCACAAAACTTGTCAGACTTGGGGAAACCTTTGAGTTTCGGGTTTCTTTGGGAAACGGCTGGTTATGATATTAATCAGCGGTTAATCGAGTATAATTCGCAAATGACCCACGCGCGCGCGGGGCTGGTCGGTCTTTTGAACACACTATTRGTTGCGGTGTTGGGCTGYATYACMGCCACMGTKATCGGTGTKWCMGTCGGTRTYKYRCGKYTGTCWAAAAACTGGYTGRTTKCMMRKMTSATGACMMTYTACATYGAAACGTTCAGGAATRTTCCTGTGCTGYTWTGGATYWTKATTACRATGGCGATTTTCATYGARATTTTYCCRCAACCAMGKGAKTTCMGGGGYGAWRATGCTAYRGCSTCRATGAAGCTGTTTGAYAGTGTKGCSMTWACCAATCGGGGRATTTATATYCCGTCGCCKRMATTYTTWGCSGGWTCYGGSRSKCTGATWRCKGTMTTYKTTKYATCTKTKATTGGYATWWTTMTMTTCGGKCGYTGGGCAAAAAAACGCCAAGAAATGACGGGTATTACAGTGCCGAGTTTTTGGATTAAACTGGCAATCTTTATCGTACCATCCGTGCTTGCCTACTATATTTTGGGCAAACCAATGGGACTAGAATATCCCTACCTTAAAGGCTTTAATTTCAGAGATGGCTTTTATATGCGCAATTCGCTGATCGCATTGTGGTTCGCCTTATCGTTTTATACCGCCGCTTTTATCGCCGAGACTGTGCGCTCTGGTATCCAGTCCGTCGCAAAAGGCCAAACCGAGGCGGCGGCCGCCCTTGGTCTGCGGCCAGGGCAAATCACCCGCTTGGTGGTTCTMCCCCAAGCACTGCGGGTGATTATTCCACCAATGATTTCGCAATATTTAAAYCTGATCAAGAATTCGTCTTTGGCGATTGCRGTGGGCTATATGGATATCACTGGRACATTGGGGGGSATCACGCTAAACCAAACAGGGCGCGAGATGGAAAGCCTGATGATTATGATGGTGATCTATCTGGYGATYTCSCTGACAATTTCAACAGTCATGAATTGGTATAATGACCGYGTTAAGCTGAGGGAGCGTTGATATGAGTGATAACTCATTTGTTCGTACAGAAATATTGCCAGAACGAAATCCGCCAAGCCAGCAAGTAGGGTTAATCAGTTGGCTGCGTATGAACTTGTTTTCAACAGTGCCCAATGCGGTTTTGTCTATTTTGGTGATCTGGGCGATTTATGCGGTTCTTAGTCATATTCTGCCGTGGGTGTTCCATGCGTCGTGGTCTGCCAATTCATTGTCAGAATGCCGCGCGAGCATTGTTGCGCAATACGGCGAAGGTGCCACGGGTGCGTGTTGGGCGGTTATTCGTGAACGGTCCTTGCAACTGACATACGGGTTCYMYCYATCNAKAANAKCATTGGNNNMMYAWTSTGGCGTTCATCTTAATGCTGGTGGCTTTGGCACCTGTGTTGTTTGAYCGYYTGCCACGTAAAATGACTTGGTTCACAGCGCTCTATCCCTTCGTGGCCTTTTGGCTGCTTTGGGGCGGATCAATCTGGATGCCTTTGATGATCTTAGCGGGGTTTGTTTTAGCCTATGTCGTCTATGTGGCATTGGAAAAGATGACGACATCTTTGGTGGCGATTATTCTGGCAAGTTTAACCCCTATCGTTTGGTGGTTGTTTCTGGCGGTGCCTGTCGCTGATGTTTTGCAATCCTTTATCCCGCTTTCGATTAAAGCGATCTCGTCGTCCCAGTTCGGGGGCTTCTTGTTATCGATCTTGATCGGCATYACGGGGATTGCCTTGTCACTGCCKATTGGCATCTGYYTGGCYTTGGGGCGGCAATCKGATYTGYTGATCGTCAAAGTGATCTGCGTCAGCTTTATCGAATTTATTCGCGGTGTGCCGTTGATCACCTTGTTGTTTGTGGCGTCCACTTTGTTGAACTACTTTTTACYCCCTGGCACGAGCTTTGATATTATCTTTCGGGTRATCATTATGGTGACCCTGTTTGCCTCTGCCTATATGGCCGAAGTTATCAGGGGCGGTTTGGCGGCTCTGCCCATAGGTCAGGCCGAAGGTGCCGCGAGTTTAGGGCTGAATTTTTGGCAGACRACGCGACTGGTTACCATGCCGCAAGCGCTGAAAATCTCAATCCCCAGTATCGTGTCGACCTTTATCGCCTTGTTTAAGGATACCACACTGGTGTCGATCATYGGTCTGCTAGACCCGATYGGCCTGTCGACCAATATTCGTGCCGACCAAGCATGGAACGGTATTCTGTGGGAACTGTACGGCTTTATCGCCGTTGTATTCTGGGTCATCTGTTTCTCAATGTCACGCTATTCAATGTATCTGGAGCGCAAGCTTCAGACAGGCCACTAAGGAGTTATGCCCATGGCTAAAGCTAAAAAACACTTGGATGTTTCAAACAAAGTTGCCATTCAAATTGAAAATATGAACAAGTGGTATGGTACTTTTCATGTGCTCAAAGACATTAACCTGACGGTTTATGAAGGCGAGCGTATTGTGATTTGTGGGCCTTCTGGGTCAGGTAAATCGACACTAATCCGCTGTATTAACGCGCTTGAAGAACACCAAGAGGGTAAGATTACAGTGGACGGCACCCATCTGTCATCTGATCTAAAAAACATCAATGCTATCAGGTCTGAGGTGGGGATGTGTTTCCAACACTTCAACTTGTTTCCGCATTTGACGGTTTTGGAAAATTGCACCTTGGGTCTCATTTGGGTGCGCAAATTACCGAAAAAAGAAGCCGAAGACGTGGCCATGCATTTCTTGGAACGGGTGAAAATTCCGGAACA
>NVSA01000134.1 GCA_002401045.1 Paracoccaceae bacterium | reverse complement strand
TGTTATGTAGGCGTATAGATTTTTTTTGAGCGTATAAGTGAGCTCAACTTCGTAGTCTTTTTCCCAGTCATAGGCCAAAGATAGGCCGAATTTACCAGCCTCATAGCCAATTGTGGCTTCCCACTCGCTGTCTGTGCCAGCTTCTATGTCTGCTGTGAAACCTTCATACTCAACGCCGATGGTTGCTGTGGTTACATCGTCGTTGTCATAGGCAAGCTCAAACGAGTAGACATCGGTTTCATAACCAGCCGCGACCTCCCAATCGTGGTCTGTTTCGACTTTACCAGCAACATAGAAGCCGTTTGAAATAACTTGTTTGACGGTGAATTTTGCGACGTCATCTGCAAAGTTGTTTTCAGCGCCGATGGTTGTTGRGCCAAATGTGCCTTTATAGCCAATGACGGCTTCATCATCGTCGTTCTCTTTGGCGTAAAGCTTACCAAAAGCGCCCTTAACATAGATGCTTGGATCTTTGATCTTACCCGTTGTGCTGCTGAAAGTACCTGACTTGGCTAGGTTGCCAGATTCTAAAGTAAAGCTACCGCCGTATTCCATGCCGTCATCGGTGACTTCTTTACCAGAGAATTTCAGTGCAATTTTCGCATCGGAACCAAATTTGCCATAGTTGTGCCCAGTGCCRTCACCYTYGGATAAGATGCCGATCATGGCTTTACCCGTCATGCTAATTTCAGCTTGGACGCTYAGTGTTGATGCGACAAGTAYGCTTGYCGTAAGTAGAAATTTTTTCATCGTAATCCCTCGTAAGAGAACCGCCAAAAGATGTCTTTGGCRCAGTGTTAAAGTTAGGAAAGGCGATTTATTATTGCTTGRRCYTAAGGTCACCTTCTAAGCGGATAGCTATTCAATACGGGCTTTCCAGTCTGCTTCGAACTTTGCRATTAGTGCTTCGGRTTGTGCAACGAGATGCAAGGTTCGAACCACGTTGTTCAACAAATGCATTAAAATATATATAATTTCATCAATATGTTACATTCGAACAGCATAGCTCGTTTGAGGTGAAAACATGAGATATGTGCAATCGTTAGACTAYATTCGGACTATTGTTGATCGGGGGTCTATTCGGTCSGCAGCKGAATCATGCGCGATCACGCCGTCCGCGCTCAATAGGCATATTCAAGCCCTAGAGGCTGAGTTGGGCTTTACGGTGTTTGATCGCAAACCTTCAGGGGTTGCATTATCCCCTGAAGGTGAGGTTTTTTATCAGTTTGCAGTACAGCAAATTGTTAGTTTTGATCAGATGAAATCAAAGATAGCAGATCTGTCTGGCGAGCGTGTTGGTAAGATTAGAATTGGGGTTAGTCTGGATTTGGAYMCCAGTTTTCTTCATAAATTGATTTATGATTATCGTAAAAATAACCCCGGTGTTACTTTTCGCATTACACGCATTCCAAGGGACTTAATGGTGGGTTTGGTGCGTTCTAACCAAATTGACTTGGTTGTTTTTTATGACGTTTCGATGAACAGACATTTGCGTGTCTTGCATGCAACAGAGGCGCAGATAAAAGTTATTGTTCCTGAGAAGTTAACAGATCAACTGCCTGAAACGCTGACTCTAGATGATTTAAAAGATATCTCGCTTGTGGCTCCTTTGGCAAAAACAGGGTTAGGCAAGCGGCTTGGTGATTTATATGAAACGGCATTGGCTGCCAAAAAAATAGCAATCGAGTGTGATGACCCGTTCCATTATATTGCGAATGTGGGTTTGGAKCACGCAGGATTTTGTGTTTCATTYGGGGYGGGGAATGTCCCGAAAAGTGGTGCTTATGACRTTAGGGGCTTTGATGCGCCTAATGTGAATGGGGGTAACGTTAGCCTCATAACGGCGGCGAATTTTAYCCCGACCTATGCGATGAAGCGTTTTATAGACCGTTTAATCTGGCAGATGGAGAGCTAAGTCTTTCCTTTTGCCGCCCCAACGGTTATGAGGCCTCGTCCCTTTGGGGCATGTCCAAATCTAACTTTTAGGAGACCTAAGATGGGTTACCGTATTGTCGTCGTTGGCGCTACAGGCAATGTAGGCCGCGAAATTCTGAATATTCTTGAGGAACGTCAGTTCCCGATTGATGAGATTGCTGTGCTTGCAAGCCGCAATTCTTTGGGAACAGAATGTAGTTTTGGCGACAGAACGTTAAAGACGGAAGACTTGGACACTTTCGATTTTACGGGTTGGGACATGGCTTTGTTTGCTGTTGGCTCTGACGCGACTAAAAAATATGCGCCGATTGCCGCTAAGGCTGGATGTGTTGTGATCGATAACTCATCGCTATATCGCTATGATCCGCAAGTGCCGTTGATCGTGCCAGAGTGTAACCCTGAAGCTATTCATGATTACGTGCATAAAAATATTATTGCGAACCCGAATTGTTCAACTGCACAGATGGTTGTGGCGCTAAAGCCGCTTCATGACCGTGCAACAATCAAACGGGTTGTTGTGTCGACTTACCAGTCTGTTTCTGGATCGGGCAAAGAAGCGATTGATGAGTTGTGGAACCAGACCAAAGGTAAATATGTGCCTGGTCAGGAAGTTGCGGCAAAGGTTTATCCAAAAGATATCGCGTTCAACGTGATCCCGCATATTGATGTGTTCATGGATGATGGCAGTACCAAAGAAGAATGGAAAATGGTTGCCGAGACCAAGAAAATTATCGATAAATCCATTAAAGTAACAGCGACTTGTGTGCGTGTTCCTGTTTTCGTTGGGCATTCGGAATCGATTAATATCGAGTTCGAAGAGTTTATTGATGAAGACGAGGTGCGTGACATCTTGCGTGAATCCCCTGGTATTATGGTTGTCGATAAACGCGAAGATGGTGGCTATATCACACCGATTGATTGCGTGGGTGAGTTTGCCACATATATCAGCCGTATTCGCCAAGACAGCACGGTTGATAATGGTATTAATCTGTGGTGCGTATCTGACAATTTGCGCAAAGGGGCTGCTTTGAATGCGGTTCAGATTGCGGAACTTTTGGGACGTGAAGTTTTGAAAAAAGGGTAACAGCCTGAAATATTGGGTTATCTAAAGGGGGCTTTACGTCCCCTTTTTTAATATGTGATGCTAAGGTGAATTTATTATTTTCAGGAGTTCCCAATGCGTTCGATTTTAATTTTCGCTTTATTCTTTGCCCCCAGCGTTTTGTTTGCTGATGTATTCCATGCAACCAGTGTTCTTAAARCGGTTAAAGTCTTTCCRTCAGCGGCRGGMTATGAACGTGTTGTGTCGGTTGATTTACCTGCGGGCAGTCAYCAAATTGTGGTTTCWGGATTGCCGCAAAGTTTAAATGTGGGATCTATRCAGGCAAAAYTATCAACGGGTATTATCCAAGCTGTAGAGTTTCGAACACAGCGCCAAGCYTTTGATCCTTTGCCAAAACCCATAGCGCAGTTGGATGCRGAAAAATTACTCGATACTGCGCGGGCTAATCTTGCGCGCCTAAAAGCGGATAGATCGGTGATGCAGGGTAAAATTACYTCTGCCGCGACGCGGATTAAATATTTGCAATCTTTGGTTGGYTTTAACGGYGATGATGCCACGCCAACGGGAGATGCTTTAGCGGTATTTGTTGATACAATTGGCACTAAGATAGCGGCGGCAACCAGCGATCTTACAGCAGCGCAAGGTGCTTTGGCCAAAACCGCGCGCGCGTTAGCTGARGCGCAAAAAGAAGAACARCGACTRGATGMGGYCTTAAAWKCRGTGACRCCTYTGSTGCGYGAAAYAGGTACGGTTGTGATTGATGTTCATGTGCCCAAAGCAGGTATCGGGGTTTTGGCGCTGCAATATTTAAACGCTGATGCAAGCTGGCAGCCCAGCTATGATGTGTTGGTTAATCAAGATAAAGCGACAGCGACAATTGAAGTTGTACGCAATGCGATTGTGTATCAAGAAAGTGGCGAAGACTGGCAAAATGTTGATGTGACGTTATCAACTGCACAGCTTAATCGGCAAACGCAGGTTTATGTGCCACGGTCTGATATACGCACGCTATATGTGCCACGGCCTGTGCAGAAAATGCGTACAGAATATTTGGCTGAGGCGGATATGAAAATGGGTTCTATGGCTGAACCAATAGTTGCGATGTTTTCTGGACCAGTTGCTGTTTTAAAAGGTCAAACGCTTGAGTTTGCTTTAGGCGTGGTGCGCGAAATACGGGGCGACCAGACGCCAAAACTTATTCGTCTTGGAAGCTTTGAGGTTAAATCTGATTTGCGTGCCGAGACAGATGTGGCGAACGATACGTCTGCCTATCTTTATGCTGATCTGAAAAATGAAACAGGTGGGACTATTCTATCTGGTGAAGCCCGTTTGTTCCGTGACGGTGTTTTTGTCGGCATGGTTCAAATGCCTGAAATCCCAAACGGCGATACCATTGATTTGGCGCTGGGTAATCTGAATGGCATTCTTGTTGAACGCCGCATTGTGCAGGTGCAAGAGGGTGATACGGGATTGATTAAATCGTACAACCAAAAGATTGAGCAATATGAAGTTACACTGCGTAGCTTGTTGGACTACCCGATTAATTTAGTGGCTTATGCGGCTTTGCCTGTATCCGAGGCTGAGGATTTGAAGGTTACCTTAGACGTTACCCCCAAGCCTAGCGAAACGGACATTGAGGGGCGTCGGGGTGTGGTGTCTTGGACATTGGATATGAAGCCACAATCAGAACAGAAAATCAGTTATGGCTGGACGCTAAAATGGCCAGAGAACAAGTTGATAGACCGCCGTTAAAGCTTAGATGTTTTCAAAGGCGCCCGTGTTAGCATTGTAATGTTCTAACTCACCGTCGCGGATGCCGATGCGCAAACCATGTAGTGCCAGTTCTTCGGTTTCAACTTTTTCGGCGACGAAGGGGAATGTCATTAGGTTTTCTAAGGATACCAGTACGCCTTCAAGTTCTAGCATATCAAGCTGTTCATCTTCTGTGCCACCCTTGGCCGCAACGCGTTCATAACCTTCGCGCAAAATATCCATCCAGCGACCGACAAAGCTGGATGATTCTTCTAGTTTGGGGGCTTGGCCTGAACACATGTCGTAGCAGCCTTTTATGCCGCCACAGTTTGTGTGACCGATCACGATGATGTTGGTGACGCCCAATTCGGTTACTGCGTATTCGATCGTTGCAGATGTGCCGTGGTGGTCGCCGTCAGGTGAAAACTTTGGAACGAGGTTTGCAATGTTGCGGTGTATGAAAAATTCGCCTGTTTCTGCGCCAAAAATTGCAGTGACATGCACGCGGCTGTCACAACATGAAATGACCATTGCGCGCGGATGTTGGCCTTCGTCAGCAAGCTTTGAATACCAAGCTTTGTTCTCTTGAAATTGCGTGGCCTTCCAGCCGTGATAGCGGTTCACTAGAAACGTAGGCAAGGGTTTTGCATGGCGCATGTACGAAGACCTTTTCAAATTTCAGGCAATTTTCTTAGATTTGTTACAATTATTCAAGTCTATAGAGCGCCGCAGTTAGGAAATTTTTGTCATCGTAGCATTATGGTTGGCCATGGGGATAAAGCGAGTGGTGAAAAATGGCTGAAATAATTGCGTTTCCGATACAAGAAATGCCTAAGATTAACGTAAAAGAACTTGAGGTTCTTTTTGCTGAAATGGGCTCTAGTAATGCACTGCGTGTGTTTGAGCGGGTTCTTTTTGAGATTTCCGACAAGCTGTGCATGTTAGAATTATATTTGCATGATGGGGATTATGACCAAGCTATAGGTGCGGCAAAGAGTTTAAAAAACCTTTGCCCGCAAATTGGTCTGGATTGTTTGGCGCGTGTTTGCGCTAGCTTTGTTCAAGAATTTGAAGCCGATAATATACGCGCACTACCTGTGCTGTGTAATCGGATGATCTGTTTGGGTGAGGCCAGTCTGTTTCAGCTGTCGAACTTGCCTAAGGTTTTGTCGGATCAATAACCAAGCAAGTGCTTGAAGCAGGGGGGAATTCGGCTAGGGTTGTAAAAAACACTGGAGTTTCGAATGCCCCCTAAATTTGCGAGCAAAACCCAAAAAGCTATTCCAATTGATGTTGTCGAAAAACCTAGCTTGGTGGGTTGGTTAAAGCACCAAAATGCGGGTGTTAAGGCTTGGGTCAAAGCGGCAGGGTTTGAAGCGGGCTTGGGGGCTGTTCTGTTGGTCCCTGCAAAAGATGGAACGCTTGAGCGTGTCGTGGCGGGCTGGGGT
>NVSA01000133.1 GCA_002401045.1 Paracoccaceae bacterium | reverse complement strand
GTCATGACAGGCGCAGGGGAATAAGCACCCATACCGCCCGTGTTGGGGCCTTTGTCGCCGTCAAAAACCCGTTTGTGGTCTTGGGCCGTGCCAATCGGTAGGATGTTCTTGCCGTCTGACAGGATGAAAAAGCTGGCTTCTTCGCCTTCCATGAATTCTTCGATGACAACTTCAGCGCCAGCGGCACCGAACGCACCGCCAAAAATGTCGTCCAATCCGTCTAGGGCCTCATCCAATGTCATCGCAACGATCACACCTTTGCCTGCGGCCAATCCGTCGGCTTTGACCACAATCGGCGCGCCTTGGGCAGTGACATAGGCCTTGGCCGCTTCAATCTCAGTGAAATGTGCATAAGCAGCGGTCGGCGCGTTGCAGGCATCGCAAATCGCCTTGGTAAAGGCTTTGGAACTTTCCAATTGGGCGGCGTCTTTGGACGGGCCAAAAGTTAAAATATCGGCGGCACGCAAGGCATCGCTGACGCCCAGTGCCAGCGGGGCTTCGGGGCCGATGATGACAAAGTCGATGTTTTCAGCTTTGCAAAACTTGATGATCGCATCCCCGTCTTCGGGGTTCAGCTCAACGCACTGCGCAATCTGTGCCATGCCCGCATTGCCGGGTGCGCAGATTAGCCGATCACATTTCGGGTTTTGCTTAACGGCCCAAGCCAGTGAATGTTCGCGGCCACCAGAGCCTAAAATAAGAATGTTCATGAAAATGCGTTCTCCTGACTTGGCCTTTGTTGCGGCTCGTTCTAAAGTTGCTTTTCACGATGTGCAAGGAGCCTCGCGTGTCAGACTTGATAGATAACCCAGAACCTGGGCAAAATGCCCCAGAATTTAGCGTATCCGAGATTTCGGGGGCAGTAAAACGCATGATTGAGGGCGAATTTTCCCATGTGCGCATTCGCGGTGAAATTGGGCGGGTGAAAAAATATAGCTCTGGGCATATTTATTACGACCTAAAAGATGCAGGCGCAGTGCTCAACGCGGTGACGTGGAAAGGCCAAGCCTCTAAGCTGACCGTCCAACCCGAAGAAGGCATGGAAGTTATTGCCGTGGGTAAATTGACCTCCTATCCGATGCAATCCAAGTACCAAATGAATGTGACCCAGTTGCGTGTCGCGGGTGTTGGTGCATTGATGGCGATGCTGGAAAAACGCAAAAAAGCACTGGCGGCTGAGGGGTTGTTTGACCAAGATCGTAAGCAACCTATTCCCTATCTGCCTGAAGTTATTGGCGTGGTGACATCGCCGTCGGGGGCGGTTATTCGCGATATTTTACACCGTTTGCGCGACCGCTTTCCGCGTAAGGTGATTATTTGGCCTGTTGCCGTCCAAGGTGACGGTTGTGCGCCGCAAGTGACCGCTGCGATTGAAGGCTTTAACGCCCTGACGCCGGGGGGCGCTGTGCCGCGGCCTGATCTGATTATTGTGGCGCGCGGCGGCGGGTCGATTGAAGACTTGTGGGGCTTTAATGAAGAAAGCGTTGTGCGCGCGGCGGCGGCCAGTGTGATACCGCTGATTTCAGCCGTGGGGCATGAAACCGACACGACCTTGATTGATTATGCATCGGACCACCGTGCGCCGACCCCAACTGCGGCGGCTGAGCGGGCGGTGCCTGTACGCGCAGAATTGGTCGCATGGCTGGCAGGGATGGAGCAACGCCGTGTTCGGGCGTTGGTGTCAGGCATTGAGCGGCGTCAGCAACGGCTAAAAGACGTGTCGCGGGCGTTGCCGAACCTGCAAGATATCGTGGCGATGAAAGCCCAGCGTCTGGATATGGTCTCGGCGCGGTTGCCCCGTGCTTTGCAAGCCATGGTGCAGAATAAACGTGTGGGATTGGTTAAGGCATCTTCGGCGTTACGCCCCATCTCTCTAAGACAAAATATTGAGCAAAAACAACGTGTTTTGGAAGGTGTTTCGAGTCAATTCCAGACCGCCGCCATGCGCCAAGTTGAGCGTCTTCGTGACCGTCTAACAGCATTGGATCGTTTGCGCGAAACACTGGGCTATAAGGCCACGTTAGAGCGGGGCTACGCGGTTGTACGTGATGGATCGGGTAAGGTTGTATCTGATCTGAAGACGGCCAAATCGAGTGATGCCCTTGAGATTGAATTTAAGGATGGTTTGATCAAAACGGGGGCTGGAACGTTGTCTAAAACGGCGCGTAGTAAGCCCAAAACAGCGCCTAAAGATCAAGGTAATTTGTTCTAGACAGCCAAGTTTGGATCAACGCAGAGCAAGGGCTTTTTGTCGATTGCATAGAGTTCCAAAATATCTGTCGGGGCGGCACCTTGGGCACGGGCACCGTATCCGTTGTCGGTTTTTAGGAAATCCCAGCATTGGGTGTCTGTGCGGTTATCATATTTAAAACAAATCTGTGTGCCCTTGGAAAACCAAGTGCCATTGACGCAAGACCCGTCATTTGCACGCCATTTACTGCGGCGACCCGATTTAAAGGCTTCTGTGCCAAAGTGCTGACCGTCCTTGGAAAAATAGAGGGTTTTGCCTGTTGAAAGCGCTTCAAACTCACTGGGACTGACAAGGGTTTCAGCATAGATTGGCATGGCGCAGAGAGATAAAATACCAGACAAAAAGAACATATTTTTAAAACTATTCATTGATTTGTTCATTTTCATGCCATTTTTCCAATGTTTTTGCCATGATCTTACGCCATCTATTTGGCCAGAATGCTAGGCCAACCATGACGGGGATCGAATGGGGGAGTTGTGGGGCGCTTTGGGTCAATGTGTCAAGCTCGGTATAGGTTTTGCGCGGCGTTGTATGGTGGTTTGAATGACGTGGCGCATTCAGGGTTAACAACCCGCTAAACCAATGCGGCGCGTTCCATGAATGCTGGTCTTGAACAGGTTCGAATTTGCCTGCTTTGCTCTCAGCGCGCGCCAGCCCGTAATGTTGCACATAATCCAGCACCAACATCTGTAATTGCGCATAACCGCACAGCAACAGATAGGCCAATATACCCCACAGTCCGCCGATGAGTGCGCTGATCCCCAGAAAGAAAACTGCCCCGCCGATATACTGCCAAAACGGATTTTGACGCGCCCACGGGGCTTGCCCGATGATTTTCAGCCGTGCCTTTTCGGCGCGCAGCCCTGCACGGAATTCTTCAATGCTGGCGCGCCTCAGAAATGTATACAGGCTTTCGCCCACGCGTGCCGAATTCGGATCACGCCGCGTGCCAACATAGACATGATGCACTTGCAGATGCGCGCTGGTGTGATGACCAAAGCCCAAGGATATGAAAATCCATTTACCGCAATTAAATTCAAAACGGTTGCTGCGGTGGATCAATTCATGGGCGCAAGAATGGCTGATCATTCCCAGATAGAGGCTGAAAGCGGGATAGATCAGSRCTTTGGCGATCAGGCTAATATCAGGGCTGGCGAGCGTCTGAATAGCTGTGAGCAGGACGCCGAAATGGCAAAGTGTTAACACGACTGGCAAGATATGTTGGGCAAACAGGTTTTCACCCAGCTTGGCAAATTCCAACTCGAACATCTCATCGAGAAAAAATGTTAAAAGCGTCATGTAAATCAACGGGGCTATCAGCCAAACSCCACCGACACCGATCGCAAGGGATAGTAACGGCAGGGGCAACAGTGTCGCAATTGCGAAAAAGAAGGGTTTTGAGGGCATGGTTTGGCTCATTTTGTTTCCGATGTTAGAAACTAATTCCCAATGTTTCAATGATTGGCTGAATTTCTGATGCTGTTATATCCGTTTTTGTCTAGCATGTGTATTTTTGTCCCCATATAGTGTTGCTAAATGGGAGAGACATAAATGGCTTTGGACGACAAAAAAGGCGTTTGGAAATCAGGTAAAGGCAAGGGGCGTCATACGCCCAAAGGCCGTCAAGTGACCCAAGAGGCACTGGATGAGGTTGGCTTATTGCTGGGTGATCGCCCTAGACAACGCGATATGTTGATCGAGTATTTGCACCTGATCCAAGACCAATACGGCCATTTGTCCGCCCCACATTTAGCCGCCTTAGCTGATGAGATGCGCCTGTCGCAAACCGAAGTTTATGAGGTCGCTAGTTTTTATGCCCATTT
This sequence comes from Paracoccaceae bacterium, assembly GCA_002401045.1. GTDB lineage: Bacteria > Pseudomonadota > Alphaproteobacteria > Rhodobacterales > Rhodobacteraceae > Amylibacter. The sequence continues at coordinate 2,219 of NVSA01000133.1, read as the reverse complement.
CGATGTGGTCAAAGAGGGTGCTGATGCACCCCCAGCGCTGACCATTCGGGTGTGTGACAGTCTGGCATGTGAATTGGCAGGATCAGATGAATTACTGCGCGAATTGGCCGCTAAATATAATGGCAAAGGCGAAGTGCGCGTGCTCCGTGCGCCTTGCATGGGGCGCTGTGATACGGCACCGACGTTAGAATTGGGTCATAACCATATCGACCATGCCGATTTGGCGAAGGTTGCAGATGCAATTCAGGACGGCGATACCCACGCCCATATTCCCAACTATGAAGCCTATGGTGCCTATTGCGATGCGGGGGGCTATCAAGAACTATCCGCGTTGCGGGCAGGATCAAAGACCCCAGATGATCTGCAAAGTGAAGTGCTAGACAGTGGTTTGCGCGGCATGGGGGGGGCTGGGTTTCCGTCTGGCAAAAAATGGTCCTTCGTGCGGATGAACGCAGGGCCGCGCTATTTGGCGGTAAACGGCGATGAGGGCGAGCCTGGAACGTTTAAGGATCGCTACTTTTTGGAACGTGAACCGCATGTATTCCTAGAAGGCATGTTGATCGCGGCATGGGCAATCGAGGCAGATAAATGCTTTATTTATATGCGCGACGAATATCCTGCGGTTTTGGAAATGTTGCGCCGCGAAATCGCTAAACTAGAGGCGGCTGGCATTGTCGAGCGGGGCTATATTGATCTGCGCCGTGGGGCAGGTGCGTATATTTGCGGCGAAGAAAGTGCGATGATTGAAAGCATTGAAGGCAAGCGTGGAATGCCGCGCCATCGCCCGCCTTTTGTGGCCTCGGTGGGTATTTTTGGTCGCCCGACCTTGGTGCATAATATTGAAACGCTTCATTGGATTTGTAAAATTGCCCGTCAGGGTGCCGATGTTTTTGGCGCTCACGGTGCAAATGGCCGCAAAGGCATGCGCAGTTATTCCGTGTCGGGGCGGGTGCGCAATCCAGGGGTGAAAATCGGGCCTGCTGGGCTGACGGTACGAGAATTGATTGAAGATTATTGCGGCGGCATGACAGAGGGTCATGCGTTTAAAGCCTACCAGCCAGGGGGGCCGTCCTCTGGATTGTTGCCTGCCAGCATGGACGATATTCCGCTGGATTTCGACACGCTACAACCGCATGGCACCTTCATTGGTTCTGCCGCTGTGGTGGTCTTGTCAGATCAAGACAGTGCCAAGGATGCCGCGCTAAACATGCTGCGGTTCTTTGAAGATGAGAGTTGCGGGCAATGCACCCCGTGCCGTGTGGGTTGTGAAAAAGCTGTGAAATTAATGGAACAAGATGTGTGGGATCAAGACCTGCTCGAAGAGCTGTCTGTCACTATGGTTGATGCGTCTATCTGTGGTTTGGGGCAGGCGGCACCTAACCCTATTCGGATGGTGATTAAGCATTTCGGCGATGAAATATAACATGGCTGAAGCCTTGATGCCGTGGGTTCTTATGCTCGCGGCACTCTGTGCGGTGCTGTATTTACTAGGCTTTTGTTACCGCGCCACCTCAGGACGCAAAACCATTGTTAAAACCACCAGTGTGGCCGCGTTAGCGGTTGTCACGCTGTTGGTGCAAACCCCGATTTGGCTTTCAATAGCGCTGATTTTCTGCGCCTTGGGGGATTATTATCTGTCGCGTAAAGATCAGGCGAATTTCTTAAAAGGGGTCGGGGCTTTCGCTGTTGGGCATCTGTTCTTTATTGTACTGTTCCTACAAGACCCGCTGTCAGAACTGACCCGCATTGGGCAAACGACACAGCTTGCAGCACTATTATTTCTGGTTGTGATGTCGTTGATTATGCTGGGCAGGTTATGGCCGCGTACAGGTGATTTACGCCATGCCGTTGCGGGCTATATTTGCATCATTACAGGGATGGGAATTGCCGTTGCAACCCTACCGTGGCAGGGCAACTACATCTATATTATTGGCGGCGCGGTGTTGTTTATCCTTTCTGATTTGGTGCTATCCACTGAAGTGTTTATCCTGCCAGCAGACAGTCGCTTGCGCAAAATTACCCCGTTTGTGGTTTGGTCATTTTATTGGACGGCACAATTCTTGATCACCGCAGGGTTTGTGTTGCGCGGGATCTAGCCCGTATTCCTAGTTTTTATAAACCACACAGCCACAGTTTGACGCCTTAAGTTTGGCACAAAAATCATTCGCTTTGAAAAAGGAGAGGCGTGATGGCTTTTCCCTTACAAACTGTAGAACAAA
>NVSA01000132.1 GCA_002401045.1 Paracoccaceae bacterium | reverse complement strand
ATTGAACCATTTGCCCAGATCGAGATCGGCACAGCGTTTTGAGCAAAACGGACGGTAGGTTTTATCGGTGTCTTTATCGCACATAGGGCAGGTCATAAATCAAGCAACTCCGTCAGGGGCAGGCGTTCGCGTTTGCGCTGTAATTCATAATGCCCCAAGGTGGTCCAGCCGACAAGGATTGTGTCAATACTATCGGCGCGAAAGGCACGCTTCAGTTCTGTTTCAATGGCACGGCGGTCTTTTTTCGGGCTGGGGGCGAAATCAATTACGATTTGACCGCCCAAGCCGCGCAGACGTAGTTGGCGCGGTAAATCCCGCGCCGTGGCAAGGTTAGCTTTTAGTCCCGCCATTAATGATTGGTCAGATCCTGTATTTACATCCACTGCAACCAAGGCACGGGTGGGTTCCACGACCATTGATGCACCTTGTGCCAAGGCGGCCTCTGGTGAGCCTAGCGCGTCGATATGATCCCAAACGCCCAAGGTTTCAAACGATCCATCGTCGGGAATAATTTCATCGGCATCAGGCCAGTTGACCCATGCTTGTTCATGAGCGTCATTTGCATCAAGTAGCAATTCTGCGGTGCCAGACGTGTCACTTAGAACGGCGTTTGCCGCTTGTAACATGGCGGCAATGTCGGAATATATGTCGCCGTCATCAACACCTGCACAGGCGGACCGCAAGATTAAGCCGCAATTCTGCGGGGCGTCTTCAAAAGCTTCATGGGCAATTTCGCGCAGGCGTTCGCTATCATCTTCGTCGCGAATGGAACGTGCCACATTAATGCCAGGGGCATCAGGGGTGACAATGGCATAGCGGCTTTTAAACAGTAGTTTGGTGGTCACGGGGCTGGCTTTGCCTGCCTCTGCGCGGGTTGCGACCTGCACGCGCATCATTTGACCCGGCGCAATGCCTTTCGCTTGTTTCAAAAAGCCTTTCTGACCGTTGCCTAAGTCCAGAATGATCCCATTCTGCCCTTTCATAGGCTGGCTCGCTTTACCGCAATAAATTGCCCCAGGGCGTGGTGCATCACTTTTGGGATCGACCAGAAGATCGTGCAATTTTCCGTTGACCATAAGGGCGGCAATGGCACGGTTTTCAAAGGTGTCTAAGACGACAAGGCGGCCTTGTTTCATAGCGATACTGGCTCATAGGTCATGGCAAAGCCTGCGGCGTGTAGCAGTCCTGCGGTTTCGGCTAGGGGCAATCCCACAACATTGGAATGTGACCCGCTGATAAAGGGAATAAAGGCGGCGGCTAATCCTTGGATGGCGTAGCCGCCCGCTTTGCCTTGCCATTCATTAGAACGGATATAGGCGGATAATTCTGCGTCTGACAGCACCTTGAACTTTACTGCCGTGCTGACTTGGCGTTCAAAAATGCGGGTTTGTGTGCGCAGGGCTATGGCGGTGATAACAGTGTGCCGCCGACCCGATAGTTTGCTTAGATACTCAGCAGCTTGGCTGGCATCCTCTGGCTTGCCCAATATGCGCCGCCCTAAAGCCACGACCGTATCTGCCGACAGAATGATTTCGTCGGGATTGATCGGGGTTGCTTGCGCTTTTTCTGCCGCCACGCGTTTGGCATAGGCACGCGGCAACTCACCCTTTTGCGGGGTCTCGTCTATGTCCGCAGGGCGTATATCACTTGGCACAACGCCAATTTGCGCAAGCAATTCGCGCCTGCGCGGGCTGGCAGAGCCAAGAACAAGTTTCATGTATTATTTATAACGGTAGTTGATGCGACCCTTAGACAGATCGTAAGGTGTCATCTCTACCTGAACTTTATCGCCCGCAAGGACACGAATGCGGTTTTTACGCATTTTACCTGCAGTATGTGCGATAATTTCATGGCCGTTTTCTAGCTCAACCCGAAACGTCGCGTTCGGCAGAAGCTCGACAACGACACCATCGAATTCAAGAAGTTCTTCTTTAGCCATGTTTTCTCCTAGTATGTTACTTGCAGGCGCTTTTGCGCCTTGCGGGGTTTACATGATGGTGTTGCGGTTAAATTACAAGTAAAAATCACGCTAAACAGGGGCATTCACCAAAAAACGTGTCTTTATGTTGCTGATAATATTGTCTCGCACATCGCGGTAAGCTGCCAACTTGTCTTCGCGGTTCTCACCGATGCTTGTTGGATCGCCTGTTTCCCAATGTTCCACGTCTACAGCGTGACCTGCTGTGAGTTCTTTAATCCGTGTGAAAGAGGCCACTGATAGGGCTACCACCAGATCAAAACTGTCTAAATCATTGCCCCAATCCTCGAGTTCTTCGAAAGATCGCGATGTGTGTTTTGACAACTCGACCCCTAATTCGTTGCAGACCGCAACAGCAAAGCCGTCAACGTCATTATCGCCTTTGATACCAGCAGATTGCACAAAGATATTTGTGCCAACCAGCTTTTTCATTAAGCCTTCGGCCATGGGTGATCTGATTGCGTTGTGGTCACAGCAAAAAAGCACCGCAGTTATGTTCGTATCTGTCATAACTACCCCCTAAAATGCAAAACGCAAATCAGCGTAAATAAACGCCGTGCGGTGGATTTGTCGGTGTCGATTTTGTCCTCAAGGCGTTCTTGCACCAAACGCCCGCCTTCATCGTGGATACCGCGTCTGCCCATATCAATCGCCTCGATCTGAGATGCGGGTAGGCTTTTCACAGCGGCAAAATAAGCTTCGCAAATTTGAAAGTAGTCTTTGATTGTGGCCCGAAACGGTGACAATGACAGATGAAATTCAGCGGCTTTTTCACCTGCTTGGGTTGCGACTTCAAATACCAAGCGTTTGTCTTTAATGGATAGGTTTAGGTGATAAGGCCCTGCTAAGGCAGGGGCATCGTCGCGATCAGGCAGGCCAAAAACATTGTCTTCTAACAGGTCATAAATCGCGATTTTACGTTCTTGATCGACCTCTGCCGTTGGGGCAGGCAGTCCTGTGTCATCCAATACAATCTGGGTTAGATAAGATATCTCAGCCATTGTTGCCTTCATTCAGTTGATCAAGTCGCGCCCGCACGGATAATCCGTGGGCTTGTAAGCTTTCTGATTGCGCTAATGTTTCCGCCGCAGGGCCGATTTGCGCAAGTGCACTTGGTGTCATTTTGGTCAATGTTGTGCGTTTCATAAAGTTTAAAACGGATAGACCAGAGGAAAACCTTGCCGAACGTGATGTGGGTAATACGTGATTTGGTCCCCCGACATAGTCGCCWATGGCCTCTGGTGTCCACGCGCCAATGAAAATCGCGCCAGCGTTACGTATTTTTTCGGCCATTGCGTCAGCATCTTCGACGCAAAGCTCTAAATGTTCAGGYGCTAAACGATCYGATAAARCCACGGCTTCATCCATGTTTTGAACTGTAATAACAGCCCCGAAATCTTGCCAGCTTTTGCCCGCGATATCGCGSCGYTCRAGTGTTTTAAGARCTTTTTCAATGGAYGTCACAACCGTTTGTCCGAACTCAACACTGTCGGTGATTAAAATTGCCTGCGCGCTGGCGTCATGTTCTGCTTGGCTAAGCATATCAAGCGCGATCCARTCAGGATTGCTCGCCGCATCTGCGATCACCAAAATTTCCGAAGGCCCTGCAATCATATCAATGCCTACGGTGCCRTAAACTTGCCGTTTTGCGGCAGCAACATAGGCGTTTCCAGGCCCCGTAATGACGTCAACYGCTTGGATSGTRTCKGTGCCATACGCCATTGCGGCAACAGCCTGTGCGCCGCCAATACGGTAAACCGTATCCACACCTGACAATCGTGCCGCCAATAAGACCAACGGRTTGAATATGCCGTCAGGGGTCGGGGCGCAAATGCACAGTTGATCAACGCCTGCAACTTTAGCAGGGATCGCATYCATCAAAACCGATGACGGATAAGACGCCAGTCCSCCCGGAACATATAGCCCTGCGGTTTGAACCGCTGTCCAGCGCCARCCRATATGTGCGCCGGTTTCGTCTTGCCACATATCATCTTGCGGGATTTGGCGTTTATGGAACGCGTGTATGCGTGTCGCCGCCAGTTTCAGCGCTTCAGCTTCCTTGGCAGGTACCGTTGCGATAGCGGCGTCAATTTCAGCCGCGCTAAATGCCATGGTTTCAGGTGTCAGATCAAAGCGATCAAACTTGGATGTGAGCGCGATGACCGCCGCGTCGCCATTTTTCCTGACATCAGATACGATTTTGCGCACTTGGTCGTCTACTTCAACCGAGCTTTCACGTTTCGCGCCTAGAAGCGTCTGAAATGCGTTTTCAAAATCGATATCAACTGTGTTTAGAAAAACGGGCATGGTGTCAGCCTAAATCATGTTTAGGCACGGCGCCTGAGATTGCTTTGTAAGGGCGGGTGACGTCTTGAATGCTAAGTTCCAGACATTCGACATCCAACGTCAAAGCACCATCCCCAGCAAGGGTGAAGGTTACTTTGCCGCTATTATCAGTATTTTCATCGAAACGAACCGACAGAATAGATACGATCTGATCGTCATCATTCTTATTGATCCCCATGGATGCAACGCCCTGCACATTATCGACGATAATCATGCATTGCACGCGCTCATAACTACGCTTGGCAGCGTCGGCGTTTAGCTTGTCTTCCCAACGGAAACGATTGACCAGCAGGCCAAAGCGATTGACGTCAGGTTGCCAAGAGGTCTCGCGCATTGGCAAAACCGCGTCTTGCAACAGGGCAGAAATGACCTTGAGGTCGCCTTGATCCAAAGCTTTCAGGCGAAGTGGTTGTTCTTCACCGTCTTCAAAGCGTGCGTCTTGTGTCATTATGCAGTGACCCTTTCAATTGATGCGCCACAGGCCATCAGTTTTTCTTCAAGCCGTTCATAGCCGCGATCCAAGTGATACACACGTGATACGATTGTCTCACCCTCTGCGGCCAACCCTGCAAGGATTAACGATACCGAGGCACGCAAATCTGTTGCCATCACAGGGGCACCTTTTAGTTTATCAACACCTGTCACGGTGGCAACACCGCCTTGAACGTCAATATTAGCCCCCATTCTGATTAGTTCTGGGGCGTGCATAAAACGGTTCTCGAAAATAGTTTCTTTCAGGGTCGACGACCCTCTTGCCGTACACAGCATTGCCATCATTTGGGCTTGTAGATCCGTTGGGAACCCGGGGAAGGGTTCGGTGGTGACATCGACTGCCTTGGTCAGATCACTGCGGCGGCTGACTTTCAGGCCACGTTTAGTCTCTTGAATGCTAACGCCTGCCGCATCCAGCTTTTCACAAAACGCTTCAAGTAAATCAATACGACCGCCAAGCAATTCGACCTCACCCCCTGCAATGACAGGGGCTAGCATATAGGTACCCAACTCAATACGATCGGTGACCACAGGGTGGGTTGCCCCGTGCAATTTATCAACACCTTGGATGGTGATTGTAGAACTGCCTGCGCCTTCAATTTGCGCCCCCATTTTGATCAAACAATCCGCCAGATCAACGATTTCTGGCTCGCGCGCCGCATTTTTCAAAACCGTTGTGCCTTTGGCCAAAGTTGCGGCCATCAAAATATTTTCCGTCGCGCCAACAGAGGCAAAAGGCAATTCATATGTAGCGCCCTTCAATCCACTGGGGGCAGTGGCATGGATATAGCCTTCTTTCAGCTCAATCTTGGCCCCCATGGCTTCTAGCCCTTTAAGGTGCATATCCACAGGTCGCGCGCCAATAGCACAGCCGCCAGGTAGCGATACAATGGCATGACCATCGCGCGCCAGCATCGGCCCCAATACTAAAATAGACGCCCGCATTTTACGTACAATATCGTAATGCGCCGTATGATTGGTAATTTCGGCGGTATCTAGGACGATGATTTGCCCGTCTTGCATGACAGCAACTTCGGTGCCCAAAGAACTCAAAAGTTCATTGGTGGTCTTGATATCTGACAAACGCGGCACATTGGTCAGCGTTAACGGCTCATCGGTCAACAAAGTAGCAGGCATCAGTGTCAGTGCCGCATTTTTTGCCCCTGCAATCGGAATAACGCCCGACAAAGCCGCGCCCCCTTTTACGACGATCGAATCCATTTGCTCTACCCTTCTTTATCCACAGATTTACGCGCACGGCTTTGTGCTTTGCGTCGCTGAAGGTTCTCACGCAACTGTTTGCGTAAGCGTTCTTCGCGCTCTGCGGCCACTTTTTCTTTATGTGACATGGTGGTTTTATTCTCGCTCATAGCATCCCTTTACAATAAGCTTTAATCGGGGTCTAGATAGCCCTTGCGTTTCGCCCCTTATTGGGTAAAACGCGACGACTTATAGTGCTGCAGTAGCTCAGTGGTAGAGCGCGTCA
>NVSA01000131.1 GCA_002401045.1 Paracoccaceae bacterium | reverse complement strand
ACCGAGTGTAGTCCTTGTTTTTGGATAATAGAAGAAGAATTTACTAAGTTGAAAGGATATCTCTTGGTGGGATAAAATGAGCTAAGCTATTGAGAATCTTACGTATTACGATTAACACTTCACTTCATATGCTAGAGATGATGCGTGACTGATTTGTAGTTGGGATATTTTACTATTTACCAGCGCTTTGGCGTAATCACCCGCCGCCGTTGCCGCTTGTAATTGCGCACAAAGTTTCGGCGCAACATTTGCCGTCACAGAAATACAGCCCACGCCGCCTTGGGCATTAAACCCATGCGCTGTGCCATCTTCGCCAGACAATTGAATGAAATCTTGGCCGCAATGCAGACGTTGTTGACTGACACGATCCAGATCACCTGTGGCGTCTTTAACGCCAACAATGTTTTCCAGTTTTGCCAACTGACCCATAGTTTCAGGTGTCATGTCGATCACCGAACGAGACGGAATATTGTAAATAACAATCGGTATACCCACAGCATTCAGCACCTCATAATGGGCAATCAGTCCACGTTGTGTTGGTTTGTTGTAATACGGCGTGACGACCAATGCGGCGTCCGCACCAACCTCTTTTGCAAACGCAACAAAGTCCAGCGCTTCGGCTGTATTGTTCGAACCTGCACCCGCAATCACAACAATGCGGCCTGCAACAGCTTCTACAACTGTGCGAATAACATGGCGGTGCTCCTCGTGGCTTAACGTTGGACTTTCACCTGTTGTGCCCACTGGTGCCAAGCCATTCGATCCTTCAGAAATATGCCACTCAACCAAAGACTTTAGGGCATCATCATCTACCTTACCGTTTTTAAACGGGGTGATCAGAGCTGGAATGGAACCTTTTAACATGGGGATATCTCCGAAAATGATACGAGTCGCGTTGCTTTACAGTGATTTTTGCCCTTTGGCACCACCAAATTCTAGTCTAGCCAAGTTCAAGCTAGGAAAACAACTGGAACTTGGTTATTTTCGCTCCAAATATAGGATATGAAGGCTGTGATCACCCCTTATTTGCGATTTTGTGTAACGGTTATTGCCTTGTTGTTGCCCATTTGCGTGCAAGCCAACAGCGAAGACGTGAATGGTGATCTGTTATCCAGGGCCTTTGAGGCGGCACAAGACGAAGACTGGGTAACCGCAGATCATTATGCATCGCAAATTAGTGATCCTGTCRGTGTTGAGCTGATCAATTGGGTGCGCCTGCGCGGTGGTGASGGTAGYTGGCGWRARTATCAGGATTTTTTAGCGMAAAAYGCCGACTGGCCAGGGCTAAAGCGTTTGCGCCGTAARGGGGAAAGCGCAATCCCTGCAGGGGCTAGCCCGTCAACCGTGCGTAAGTTTTTCGCGCAACAATTGCCCCAAACAGGCACAGGATCATTACGTCTGACCGAAGCATATTCTGCACAGGGACGTACCGCCGAGGCGCGTTCAGAGGCCATCCGTGCATGGACAARAATGTCGCTCAAGGAACATGAAGAGCTTGAACTTTACAAACGTTACAAAGGGGYTTTGTCACGKCACAATGAGCGTCGTTTGGAAAACTTGCTCTGGCGCGGTTCGACCCGTGAAGCAGAACGCATGTACGACCGTGTTAGCGCAGGACAGGTCAAATTGGCAAAAGCCCGCGTTGGATTGCTGCGCGCGACCAAAGGTGTCGATGCATTGCTGGCAGATGTTCCTGCAAATTTAAAATCTGATCCGGGCCTAGCCTATGACCGTTTTATCTGGCKGGTTAAAAAAGGTCGCTGGGATGATGCGCAAGAATTGCTGGCACAACAAACAGGGTCGGTTGCCAAATTAGGCCGYCCYGARGAATGGGCAAACCGTCGCCGTGGTTTTGCCCGTCGTGCGATGCGGGCAGGGGATGTGGATTTGGCTTATTTTTTGGCCAGCCAACATGATCTGACTTCTGGGTCAAATTATGCTGATCTGGAATGGTTGTCGGGGTTTATATCGCTCACGAAACTACAAGCCCCCGRACAGGCATTGCGCCATTTTGAACGCTTTAATGCCGCCATAGYGAGCCCGATCAGCAAAGGGCGTGCYGGGTATTGGTTGGGGCGCGCRCATGAACGTTTAGGCCATTATGATAAAGCWTCYGAGGCTTATGGGCGCGGTGCTTYGTACCAAACCAGTTTTTACGGGCAATTATCTGTAGAAAAGCTGGGCATTGCMGCAGATGCCAGCCTAAGTGGTCGCCAAACAGGACCTGATTGGCGACAAGCCAGTTTTTTAAAGTCGGCACCATTTCGGGCGGGATTGTTGTTGCACTACGCCGATGACCAGCCACGTATGCGGTGGTTTTTCACGCATATTGCTGAAACTCAAGATGTGGTCGGACTTAAACAACTCGCGGATTTAGCCGAAGAATTAGACCGCCCCCATGTYGCTCTTGCCGTCGCGAAAGAGGCCGCCAAACGGGGCTTTATTTTGCCTAAATCCTATTTTCCCGTCACCGATCTTGCGATCTATGCCGTCGATGTAGCGCCTGAAGTTGCCATGGCAATTGCGCGGCGTGAAAGTGAGCTGAATACTTCGGCAATCAGTCCCGCAGGGGCGCGGGGTTTGATGCAAATCATGCCGCAAACTGCCCGTGAGGTATCCAAAGATATCGGCATTGAATATTCCAAACAACGTCTGACCTCTGACTGGCGTTACAATGCGCAACTTGGCACTGCTTATTTGGGCGGCTTGCTGACGATGTTTGAAGGCTCTTATATCTTGGCCTTTGCATCGTATAACGCGGGGCCAAACCGCGTGCGCGAATGGATTGAAACCTACGGTGATCCRCGTGAYAGYTTGGTCGATCMGGTCGATTGGATTGAGCATATCCCGTACCGTGAAACCCGCAATTATGTGATGCGTGTTGTTGAGAGCCTGCATGTTTACCGCGCACGAATTTCAGGCCACACGCCGCCCGTACAATTGACCAAAGATCTAAGTCGCGGTTAAGGTTTCCGCCACATGTCGGTTGCTTAACCAGCAGTTTTTGGGTGGTGGTTCATAACCCAGTAGCGTAAAGCTGGCCGCACTCTTGGAAAGGGTTGGGTACGTGTCGCATAAATGGGATGTCATCGTTATTGGCGGCGGAATTTGGGGACTGGCTTGTGCCTATGAAAACGCCAAACGGGGGCGATCCGTTGCTTTGTTTGAGGCGGGTAAAGTTGGTCAAGGCACCAGCGGTGGTTTGGTTGGTGCTATGGCTCCCCACGTCCCAGACAACTGGAATATGAAAAAACAGTTTCAGTTTGACGCGCTTGTTGCGGCACCAGATTATTGGGCTGAAATCGAAGCGGTTTCTCAGCACACATCAGGCTTTGACCGTATTGGGCGCCTGACACTGCTAAAAGACGAACGTGAACGTGCCTTGGCCGAGCAGCGTGTTCAAACTGCGCAACAGTTCTGGGGCGGGCGCTATGCGTGGCAAGTTATCGACGGCCATGACCGCATTGCCGCCTCTGCTGCCCCTTTTGGTATTGTGTGCGATACTATTTCTGGACGYYTRCACCCSACCCAAGCCGTCAAAGCGTTAGAACTGGCRTGTCGCGCCAAGGGCGTCGAAATTTTTGAAAACCRCCGCGTTACAGAATTAGGTGAAAACATAGTATTYGGCGTTTGGGGCCAAGCACAGGCTGAGGCCATTATCTTGGCAGGTGGCACCGAAGGCTTTACCTTGCTGGACYACCATTTAGGGTGCAACACAGGCACAGCCGTAAAAGGTCAAGCCGCYTTGCTGGATTACAACTTGGGTGCATTGCCTCAAGTMCATTCTGCGGGCATCTACATCGTTCCCCATGCGGACGGCACAACAGGGATCGGATCGACTGTARAAAAAACATGGGGGCAACCCTTTGAAGTCGAYGAAAAACTAGATGAAGTCATTGCGGCGGCACGCATAATGTGCCCCGAATTGGTCGATGCCCCCGTGATTTCCCGTTGGGCAGGCCTGCGCCCCAAAGCCCGCCGCCGTCACCCGATGTTGGGGCCTGTTCCCGATTTGCAAGGCGTCTATGTCGCCATGGGTGCCTTTACGATCGGCTTTAGCATTGCCCATCAAGTGGCAGGGGTTTTGGCTGATTACGTTCAAGGAACTGAGGTAGAACTCCCCAAAAACTTTAGCGTCGCGTGGCATGTGGAATAATTTAAATCATTAACCGCAACGCGGTCATCAAGTCTTTTAAGTTTTCTAAATACCTTGAGTTTGCAAGCTTCCCAGCCGCATCAAATTCCTTTGCGGCACCGCCTATTAATATTTCAGGGCCTTGCAAAAGGCGGGTGTTAAACGGTGCTATTGCCAAYCTAAAAGCATAGTTCGCCCTAGCACCCCCCGTGCGCCCTGCGGCGGCATTGATCTGCGCCAAAGGTTTTTGGYCCCACGGCTTGCTATCCGTCCTGCTGACCCAATCAAGCGCATTTTTTACCACACCTGGAATGCCTTGGTTATACTYAGGACAGGCGATTATGATCGCATCGGCCTGTGCGATTTGCTTGGTAAGTAATACAGCTTCGGTCGGGACGCCGTTGCTATCCTCTAAATCACCATCGTAAAGCGGCATACGCAGATCACCATAGTTGACCTGTGCATYGCCAAAAAGATGTACCGCCTCATCCAGCAGTTTCTTGTTGATAGAGTGCTTACGTAAAGAACCGCAAATTGCGAGTAAGTTTGGTTTTGTCATTATCTCTGTAYCTAAATTATCTAACAGTTATTCAACGCGTTTGATTTGAGATGATATCTAAAATCTGCGTTGCCCAATCCCCGATTAAGGGGATGAAATTTATTTCCCGTAGAAAATAGACCAAAACTGAAACCAATACCGTCGCGCCAATAACCGATCCTAATCCGAAGGCCAGACCCCGTACAAAGTTAAACCAAATCAGCCGCGCGGTTGAATTATGCATACGGATAAACCGATGACTGTTGAGGCGCGCGACCTCGGTCTGTAGTTTCGCCAGATCGTCATGCCAAGGATCAGTGCTCAATATTCAACCCCGATTTGGGCTTTCACGCCTGATCTGAACGGATGCTTGATCAATTCCATCTCGGTCACCAAATCGGCAATTTCAATCAGCTCTGCCTTGGCATTGCGCCCCGTTAAAACCACATGGGTCATATGGGGTTTTTGTGTTGCTAGAAACTCGACAACTTCATTGATGTCGACATAATCATACCGAATAGCGATGTTAATCTCATCGAGCAAAACCATCGAATTTCTCTCATCCAGAATCAACTCCTTAGCCTTTGCCCAAGCCGCCTGCGCCATTTCAATGTCGCGGGTCTTGTCTTGGGTTTCCCATGTAAAGCCTTCGCCCATCGTATGAAACGAGCAAATATCTGCATGGTTTTTAAGGATCAAATCACGCTCGCCCGTCGACATACCGCCTTTGATAAACTGCACCACGGCGCATTTCATCCCATGGGCAATATGGCGAAAAATCATCCCAAATGCAGCGGAAGACTTTCCCTTACCTTTGCCCGTATGGACAATAATCAAACCTTTTTCTTCGGTTTTGGTCGCCATGATTTTATCACGAGCGGCTTTTTTCTTAACCATTTTCATTGCGTGGCGTTCAGTGTCAGCTGTCATTTTGGTCACCTTTATGTCTTGGGTTATGGATATTTTGGCAGATCATCACAAAGATGCAACCATTCTAATGCGTCATCACATTGAACATGGAATGAGGTGCATAACCTGTCCCTTTCAAATTCTTAAAAAAGCCAGTTTGGTTGTCAGAATCTCGATGAGTTCGGGTTGCATATATCGTATTTGTCTGGAATACTTAAACAGCGAATAGTTTTGTCAGCCAAGGCCTCTTTGAAAAGCGTATTTAGTTTTTTCTTTTGTTTTAGATCCATCACAATAATCTTATCGGCCCACTCAATCTCATTTAGCGAAACTACGGTGTCGGCATCCTCACTGACTCCAGCACAATCGGTCGCTACAATTCCCCAGCTGGCCACAAGTTTTGCGGCGGTTGGGCTGCGCTTGCGGGCTTTGCCGCAGATGAAAAGTATGTGAAGCTTACTCATAACAACCCCTCAATCATTGCCCGTGCTGAATTCGATTTAGGCACCCAAAGTTCCCGCTCAATCGCCTCATTAAACCGCTGTGCCATTTCACGCAGGGCGGCAGGGTTATGTTCTTGAATGAACTCACGGGTGTCATCGTCTTCAATAAAAGCTTGATGCACCAAATCAAAATGGTGGTTTTTGACCGCGCCCGTTGTGGCGGCAAAAGCGAACAGATAATCCAGGCCTCTAACCCATTCCAACTCTTGGTTTTTTCACCAGCCGGCATTGCGATATATTCGCTGGAAATGCCGGCATTTGATAGGCCCGCT
>NVSA01000130.1 GCA_002401045.1 Paracoccaceae bacterium | reverse complement strand
CATTAAAGCCGAACCAGCCGACCCATAACATCGAGGCACCGATCATCACGTAGCCTGGATTATGCGGCGGTACGTTTTTGTTTTTACGACTGCCCAGCACGAAGGCCACAACCAAAGCGGCCAGACCTGCGGTTTCATGCACGACAATACCGCCTGCAAAGTCATTTACAGCCTCTGGGAACAAAGACCAAGCTTCGCCAGCCAACAGACCGCCACCCCAAACCCAGTGGGTGACAGGGGCATAGACGAGCAACATCCACAGGCCTGAAAACACTAGAACAAAGGAAAAGTTGATCCGTTCCACATAGGCACCCACGATCAAGGCGGGGGTGATGATTGCGAATGTCATCTGGAACATGAAGAACAAGATTTCTGGGATGGTGCCATGCAAGGTGTCAGCGGTGATGCCGATCAAGAACATTTTATCAAGCCCGCCCCAATAGGCATTGCCGTCGCCAAATGCGATAGAATATCCAAAGGCCAGCCATAGGACTGACATCAGGCATGCAATGGCAAAGCATTGCATGAAAACCGAAAGCACATTGCGTGCGCGCACCAAGCCACCGTAGAATAACGCTAGGCCTGGAAGTGTCATAAACAAAACCAATGCCGTCGCGACAATGATCCATGCTGTATCTGCACCGTTCATAATTGAGTTCCCCATTTTTTTATGTGCACCGATTTTCGCGGTTCTTGGGCGATGCGAAAAGGGGGGATGTGGCTTTGTGGATTAAAAACCGTGTAAATGGATATTTTAGATCAAATTATAGGCAGTATTATCCTATAAGGTTGTTTTTTAAGCAGAGTGTTTTGATCCTGTTGCCTTATTTAGTGGCATCTAAAATCATATTGAGCGCAAATTGTGCAGATTCTTGACGGACGTTGGTGCGGCCTAAGGTACCAAAATCCATTTGAAAGGTTTTAACGTCCTTACCTTTTTGCGCCAAACCAAAACAAACGCGACCTTCGGGTTTGGTGGCGGACGCGCCTGGGCCTGCGACGCCTGTCACTGAAACCGCGATGTCTGTCTTAGCATTTTGCAATGCGCCTGTGGCCATTTCAGCCGCCGTTTCAGTCGAGACTGCGCCGTGGGCGCGTAGGGTTCGTGTAGATACGCCCAGCATGTCGATCTTGGCTTGGTTAGAATAGGTGACAAAGCCGCGATCGAACACGTCGGATGATCCTGCGATCTCAACCAACGCGCTAGAGATCATGCCGCCTGTGCAACTCTCGGCGGTGGCCAGTTTCCAGCCTTTGGCACGCAGGATGTTCAGGACGCTCTGGGCTGTTTTTTGCATTAGAGTACACCGTGGTACAAAGCGGCCAATAGTACGGAGACGATGGCGGCTAAAATGCCTGCTAAAATATCGTCGAACATCACACCAAAGGCAGTTTCTTTGCGGTCTGCCCAGCTGACAGGCCAAGGTTTGAAGATATCAAACAGGCGGAACAGGATGAACCCTGCCAATAATGCGGGCCAAGGCAGGATTGCGGTGGAAATCCCCCAGTGCCAAAACACGAATGAGGTTGGCAAGAGCGTGACCCATTGGCCTGCGACTTCATCGATCACGATTTCGCTAGGGTCGTGGTCTGTGCTGTCTTTGGTTTCTTGGTGTGTTGCCCACCAGCCTAAGAAAAATATCAGGACTGTTGCGACAAGAAGGGCAGGGAAGCTGCCGTATGCGTGTAGGGCGACAGCAAGGGGCAGTGCCGCGAGTGACCCCCATGTTCCAGGGGCGCGCGGCAGAAGGCCGACGTAGAAGAAGGTTGCGATAAAGCGTGTCATGTTTTCACCAATGTTGCGGTTGCTTGGGCGGCGATACCTTCGCCGCGTCCTGTAAAGCCGAGGGTTTCTGATGTGGTTGCTTTGACGCTGATACGGGATTTATCAACGCCTGTAATGGTTGCGAGCGCGTCGCGCATGGCGTCTGCATGGGGGCCGATTTTGGGGTGCTCACAGATTAGGGTGCAATCCATGTGGGTTATAGTAAAGCCTTTCTGTTCAGATAGTTGCACGGCTTTCTTAAGGAAGATGTCAGAGCTGGCACCCTTCCATTGCGGATCAGATGGGGGAAACCATTGGCCGATATCGCCCATGGCAAGCGCGCCAAATATGGCGTCTGTAATTGCGTGCATCCCGACGTCTGCGTCGGAATGGCCAATCATGGATTTGTCATGTGGGATTTTGACGCCGCAGATAATCACGTGATCGCCTGCGCCTAATTTATGCACATCAAAGCCGTTGCCTGTACGAATATCCATGGTTTTCCCCAGTAGTTTTGCCGCCAGTGCGAAGTCTGCCGGTCGGGTGATTTTGATGTTTTGGTCTGATCCCAAAACAGGCGTGACGTCAAGCCCTGCGGCGCGCGCGGTGGCGACGTCATCATCGTAGCTTTGGGTGGCGGCCAAATGGGCGGCGCGAATATCGGCCGTGCGAAAGGCTTGCGGGGTTTGGGCACGCCAGTAGTTTTCACGCGCCACGGTGCTCTTTGCCTGCCCGTTTTCAACCTGCCACAATGCGTCTGTGATCGGCAGGGCAAGGAAAGCGGCGGGGGCATCATCCATAGCGGCGAACAGGCGGGCTAATGTGACTTGGTTCAGCAAAGGGCGGGCGGCATCATGGATATAGGTCTGCGCGCCACTGCAAGCGGCTAGACCTGCGAGGACGGAACCACTGCGGGTATCCGCGCCCAGCACATAAGGGGTCAGGCGCGGGTCTGTCAGGGCGACGGTGGCCTGTTTGTAATGGGCGGTATCATCGGGGTGGATCACGACTTGAATTTGGCTGATCTGGGCGCAGTCGAGGAAGGTTTTGATCGTGCGGGTCAGGATCATTGCGCCGTTTAGCATTTGATATTGTTTGGGAATATCGCCGCCAACACGGGTTCCACGGCCTGCGGCGACGATTAAAGCTGTTCGTTTCATGGGCATACCCTGTTATTTTGCACGTTTTTTAAGCAAAATGCCGCTTGCAGGGTGCTTGTGGCATTGCTGGTACCTGAAAACAGGTGTAGATGTGGCTTTGCATAAGGATTAGGCATGTCGTCAATTTTGATCAATAATCAGGCATTATCGCCTGCGGTCTTTCTGGCTCCTCTCGCTGGTATCACAGATTTACCGTTCCGCAACCTTGTATCTTCTTTCGGGGCTGGCTTGGTCGTGTCTGAAATGGTTGCCAGTCAAGAAATGATGCAAGAACACCCGTCCGCGCGGCAACGGGCTGAATTGGGATTTGGCGACCAGAATACGGCGGTACAAATTGCGGGGCGTGATGCCTATTGGATGGCGGAATGTGCCAAGTTATGTGCGGGTAACGGTGCTAAGATCATCGACATTAATATGGGCTGTCCTGCCAAAAAAGTCACCAATGGTCTGTCAGGATCGGCCTTAATGAAGACGCCTGATTTTGCGCTGACGCTGATCGAGGCGGTGATCGCGGCGGTAGATGTGCCTGTGACACTTAAAACCCGCTTGGGTTGGGACGATGATTGCTTAAATGCGGCGGATATTGCAAAGCGCGCTGAGGCGGCTGGCATTGCGATGATCACCATCCACGGGCGCACAAGATGCCAGTTTTATAAAGGCCGTGCGGATTGGCGCGCGATTGCCTCTGTTAAGGACGCGGTTAAGGTCCCTGTGATTGCCAATGGCGATATTGTCGATACGCAATCGGCCAAAGCGGCGCTGGAACAATCGGGTGCGGACGGGGTTATGGTCGGGCGCGGGGCGCAGGGGCGACCTTGGGCACTGGCACAAATTGCCCATGATCTTTTTGATCTGCCAAAACCTGAAATYCCGCAGGGTAGCGATCATAATRCAATGATTTCAAATCACTATGAGGCGATGTTGTCGTTCTATGGCRCKGATCTTGGCAGCCGTGTCGCGCGCAAGCATTTGGGTTGGTATATGGATAATCTSACAACGGATAAGGCCTTGCGCCGTGCGATCTTAACCGAGAAAAAGCCTGCGTCCGTACTGTCTTTGATTGGCCAATTGAGTTRCGAAAGGATGGCGGCGTAATCAGATGGTACAAACGATTTATGAAAATGTCTGGTCTGCTTTGCCGTTTCCGTCCTTTTTGGTCGATAAAACGGGGGGTATTTCTGATGCAAACGGAGCGGCTGAAACGCTGATAACGACCTCACAACGTCACATGAAGGGTAAGAATATTAGCCGCTTTTTCGGGGCGAACTCGATTGTATTGGCAACGATCACCCAAGCGGCCAAGGATTTTGGATCGGTGACACAGTATAACGTCGATGTGGCGATTCTAGAGCAACCCGTGATGACTTGTAATGTCTACGTCAGTTTTCTGAGCGCGGATATGGAACAGTTGTTGGTTGTAGTGCAACCCACGGGCGTGGCGCAAAAAATGAGCCGCTCACTGACCAACCTGTCTGCGGCGCGCTCCGTCACGGCAATGGCGGCAATGCTGGCGCATGAAATACGCAATCCGCTGGCGGGCATTTCAGGGGCGGCGCAATTGCTGGCAATGAATGCCTCGCCGCAGGATTTGGAACTGGCCGAAATGATCGGTACCGAGGCCAAACGTATTGGTCAATTGGTCGACCGTGTGGAACATTTTGGCGATCAACGCCCGATGGCTGCCAAACCTGTGAATATTCACGATGTTTTGGATCGGGCAAAACGATCTGCCCAAGCTGGATTTGGGGTTGGGGTTGAATTCAGTGTGGATTTTGACCCTTCCTTGCCAGATGCGGCGGGGGATCCTGACCAGTTGTTGCAAGTGTTTCAAAACCTTTTGAAAAATGCGGCAGAGGCGGTTGATCCTGCGCGTGGCACAATCAAAATCCGCACCTCTTATAATAGCAGTGTCAAACTGGCGATGCAGGGGGCAAAGACACAAAACCTGCCGTTGCAAATTGAAATTATTGACAATGGGCGGGGTATTCCTGCGAGTTTGATCACTGAAATATTTGAACCTTTTGTCAGCTCTAAGTCCAATGGAACGGGATTAGGGCTGTCATTGGTATCAAAAATTATCGCAGGCCATGGCGGGCTTGTAGAATGTAGTAGCACGGAAGGGCGCACGGTTTTTTGTGTGCGCTTGCCTGTATGGAACGGCAAATAAGGAACAGATGCAATGGACGGTACAGTAATAGTTGCAGACGATGACCGCACGATCAGGACGGTTTTAACCCAAGCGCTGACCCGCGCGGGATGCAAAGTGCGCTCAACAGGATCGGTGTCGACACTTTGGCGTTGGGTCGAAGAGGGCGAGGGCGATGTCGTGATTTCCGATGTGATCATGCCCGATGGGAACGGTTTGGATTTGTTGCCGCAAATACATTTGAAACGCCCAAATCTGCCGGTGATTATTATCTCGGCGCAAAATACGGTGATGACAGCGATTAAAGCATCTGAGAATGGTGCCTATGATTATTTGCCGAAACCCTTTGATTTAAAAGAATTATTATCAAAGGTAAGCCGTGCGTTAAGTCAACGAAATGTGCCTAGTAGCCCTGCAAAAGCGCCGCGCAATGAAGGACAGAACTTGCCTCTGGTAGGCAGTTCGCCGTCGATGCAAGACGTCTACCGCGTGGTGGCACGGGTGTTGAATACGGATTTGAACGTGATGATTACGGGGGAAAGTGGCACAGGTAAAAACCTGTTGGCCAAGACCCTGCACGATTTGGGCAACCGCCGATCGGGCAAATTGGTGACGGTACATTCTGGGTCTACTTCGGCGCAAGAGATCGAGTTTTTGTTTCAAGATGATGAGCTGATGCCAGCGGGATCGACGATCTATCTGGATGAAATTTCCGAGATGTCTGCCGAGACGCAATTGCAACTCTTAGAGATGATGCAATTGCCTGTGGTGCGGGATAAAAACCTGCGGTTTGTGGCCTCAACGCAAAAGCCATTGGCGAATTTGGTCAATGAGGGCATGTTTCGCGAAGATTTGTTCTACCGCCTGTCGGTGATGCCGATTTCTTTGCCGCCCCTGCGCGAACGCATTGATGATATTGCCGAACTGACGATCCATTTCTTGCAAAAAATCGGTGCAGAAGGGCGGGCGTTAAAGACGATTTCGAGTAAAGCGCTGGAACATATGCGGTCGGCTCTTTGGCCTGGGAATGTGCGTGAATTACAGAACTTTGTGAATCGTTTGTCGGTTTTATGCATTGAAGAAGAAATTTCGGAAAGTTTCGTTGAAGACGCGTTGAAACAAGCGCCTAAGACCGCGCCAGAAACGGTGTCGGTGAGCGGTGAAAAACTGTCGTCAGCGGTTGAGGCACATTTGAAACGCTACTTTGATTTGCACGGTGATCAGTTGCCCGCACCAGGGCTGTATAACCGAATCTTACGCGAGATTGAGTTGCCGTTAATTGCACTCACTTTGTCTGCGACGCG
>NVSA01000129.1 GCA_002401045.1 Paracoccaceae bacterium | reverse complement strand
TCGTATCGAGGATGAGCTCGAAAAAGGCTTCCATGCCATCAAGGACACCAATTTATCGTCGAGCTGATCCCGCCGCCCGATAAAGCGCATCCGTACACCTTCGGAATTCATATCCGCTGATTCAGCCAATATATAGCGTCTGAAAATCTTCATCAAACCAGAGACTTCTTTTTCAGAGCGCTTCCAGTTTTCTGTCGAGAATGCGTAAAGTGTGAGGTATTTCACCCCAAAGGTTTTAGACGCTTTAACAATGGTTTTAACAGCCCGCGCACCGTGCATGTGACCATCCAGACGTTTCAGCCCACGGGCTTCTGCCCAGCGACCATTGCCATCCATAATAATGGCAACATGGTTGGCTCTTTTCAAAGGTGTCTCRGTCATAACGGCTTTCTTTTNATAAATATAAATAATCTATGCTAAATTTGCATTATGTCTTCTTGTTTTTTCTCAACAGCGCTGTCGATATTTTTAATCATCTTATCGGTCATGRTTTGAATTTCATCAGACCAGATTTTTTGATCGTCTTCACCCATGCCGTCATTCTTAGCACGCTTGATTTGATCCATCCCGTCGCGGCGCACATTGCGCACAGCAATACGTGCGCTTTCAGCATATTGACCCGCAACTTTCGCAAGCTGGGCACGGCGTTCTTCGTTTAATTCTGGAAT
The DNA here is from genome assembly GCA_002401045.1 of Paracoccaceae bacterium. Lineage (GTDB taxonomy): Bacteria > Pseudomonadota > Alphaproteobacteria > Rhodobacterales > Rhodobacteraceae > Amylibacter. The sequence continues at coordinate 5,722 of NVSA01000129.1, read as the reverse complement.
AGGCAGGCGCAAAATGGTGCCATCTACGACGGGATTAATACCCAAGCCACTGTTACGAATAGCTTTATCAACAGCCCCGATCAAACCTTTGTCCCAAACATTGACCGTAATCATGCGGGGTTCTGGCACATTTACCGTCCCGCATTGGTTCAACGGCATCATTGATCCGTAAGCGTCAACCATGATCGGTTCCAAAATACTGGCCGATGCACGACCTGTGCGCAGGCTGGCAAATTCGGTTCTCAATGCATTCATTGCACCGTCCATGCGGCGTTTAATGCTGTCTAGGTCAATCTCTACGTCGGACATTTTAGGGTGTCTCCTTGGTTTTCAGGCTGCGCCTACAGTGGTATATGTGCCTTTTCCTTGCAAAATACCAGCAAAGCCTCCAGGCGTGTCTAATGAAAATACAATGAGCGGCAAATTATTATCCCGTGCCAGTGCAATGGCCGATGCATCCATAACGCGCAAATTTTTATGCAGAACTTCGTCGTAAGACACGTTTTCATACCGTATGGCATCGGGGTTTGTTTTGGGGTCTTTGTCGTAGATACCGTCGACTTGGGTACCTTTAAAGATCGCTTCGCAATTCATTTCAGAGGCGCGCAATGTAGCGGCTGTATCTGTGGTGAAATACGGGTTACCCGTCCCTGCGGCAAAGATACAAACACGTTTCTTTTCCAAATGGCGCACGGCACGACGGCGAATATACGGCTCACAAACTTGATCCATGGGAATGGCTGAAATCACGCGGGTATAAATGCCTAAGTTTTCCAGCGCCCCTTGCATGCCAAGCGCGTTCATCACGGTTGCCAACATGCCCATATAGTCGGCCGTGGTGCGTTCCATCCCTTGAGCAGATCCTTGCAGGCCGCGAAAAATATTCCCGCCGCCAATCACCAAACAAATCTCAACACCCATATCATGGACAGCTTTTACCTGTAGAGCGATGCGTTCAACGGTCGGCGGATGCAGACCAAAACCTTGGTCGCCCATCAACGCTTCACCAGAAATTTTTAGCAGAACCCGTTTATAAGTAGTTTTTTCGCTGTTTTGCGACCCATCTGACATGCTCGACTCCTTATTTATAGGGTTGGGCGCAAAATGTCGGAAACTGTGGCTTGTTGCAATGGAAATCTGTCCAAGCTTGCGCTAAATATCGCTGAACAAATGTGAAACGATCCTGTGAGCAATCTGATGAGTGATAATAAACCGATTTTGATCGCAGGGCCGACCGCCTCTGGCAAATCGCATTTGGCGCTCGATATTGCCCAGCGTGTGGACAGCGTGATTATCAACGCCGATGCCTTGCAGGTCTATCAGGGCTGGTCGGTTTTGACTGCGCGACCCACAGAGGTCGATCTGGCACAAGCGCCCCACGCGCTTTATGGTCATGTGAGCATGACAACGCCCTATTCTGTCGGGGCATGGTTGCGCGATGTGCAGAGCTGTTTGGCCGATTGTCGCCAGAATGGCCAACGCCCGATTATTATTGGCGGAACCGGATTGTACTTTTTAGCCCTGACCCAAGGGCTGGCGGAAATCCCTGCAATATCATCCGAGATACGCGGCGAGGCCGAAGCTTTGGCCGCCAAACATGGCAAGGGTATTTTCGCCGATCACTTAGAGCGTGATGATGCCCAAACCCACGCCAGAATCGATGCGTTAAACCCTGCCCGCACCCAACGCGCTTGGGAAGTTCTGCGCCAAACAGGTGTGGGGCTGTCGACATGGCAAGACAATACACCTGCCCCGTTAATCGCGCCAAAAGATGCCGATAAAATTCACCTGCTGAGTGATACAGATTGGTTAAATGCGCGGATTGAGCAGCGGTTCGATCAAATGGTGGATTTAGGCGCATTAGATGAATGCCGCGCGGCACAAGACAGCTTTTGGGATGAGACATTACCGTCGTGCAAAGCGATCGGCGCAAAAGAGCTGATTTCACATCTTAAAGGTGAGTGTGAATTGACGCAGGCGATTGAGGATGCCAAAGTCCAAACCAGACAATACGCAAAACGCCAACGCAGTTGGTTTCGCGGACGCATGTCTGATTGGCAAAAGTTACACATACCGTACAATAATCTAGATGATACACTGTTTTTATAATCGGTTTTTTGCCGATTTAGAACAAATACTCAAAAAATGCTTTTCGGATTGTTTGCATTTGTGTTAGCTGTTTTTAAACACATAAAGGTAGCGACTTGACCCATTCACATCTGTTGAACATCGACGAAAAAGTTTACGTTGGCTCGTTGGCGTCTAATATGCGCAGGCCTGTACCTGAATTACGCATGGATGGGCAGAACGGGTTTTACAAAATTATTTGGCTGTCAAAAGGCAATGGTCGCGTGATGATTGATGGCCAAACGCGGGGTATTGGGCCCAATACATTTGTTTTTGTCCCCGCCTCAATCCCACATGTTTTTGAAGTCGGTCTCAATACATATGGCACCTATATTGCCATTGATCCGACCAGTAAAATCCAGTTTCCCAGCCATAGCTTTATCTTTGCCTTACTCAACATCATGCAACAGACCGATATATCGAAAACCGTTGATGCGATTGTCAGTGAGGCCGCTTCGGAATTGCCTGGCAAAGAGATTAATATTGAGGCGCTGGTGCAAATGCTGTTGGTGCATATCTTGCGCCTGACGGGCGATAAAGTCGAAAATGTCAAAGAAACATCGGCGCAACGCCTGATGCGTAAATTCACCCGCATCCTAGAGGCACGGTATCATTCTGGCAGTGGTCTGTCTGATTATGCCGATGTTTTGGGGGTCACAACCACCCATCTGTCGCGGGTTTCACGTAGCATGAACGGAAAATCCGCAGGCCAGTTGATCCAAGACCGTATTTTAAGCGAAGCACAGTTTTTATTGCTGAACTCAGACCTTAAGATGCAAGATATATCCCATAAACTGGGGTTTAATTCGCCAGCTTATTTTACCCGTCTGTTTAACGCCAAAATGAACCAAACCCCCAAAGACTACCGTAAATCCCGTGCCCGTGGCCCTGAAGAAGTGCAACGCATTCGGGCGCGCGGCTTGTAGATTGCCCCCTATCCTTGCGTCTGTACCCACATCGGTTTAAGACGCGCAGGAAACCCATTTCTGAACCCTATATAAAGGTCATCCTATGATACCGCGCTACTCTCGCCCTGACATGGTTGCAATCTGGTCCGCTGAAAATAAATTCCGTATTTGGTATGAAATCGAGGCACATGCCTGTGATGCACAAGCCGATCTTGGCGTGATCCCGCGCGCAAACGCTGAGGCGGTTTGGAAAGCCAAAGATGTGCAGTTTGATGTGGCACGCATTGATGAAATTGAAGCAGTCACCAAACATGATGTAATTGCGTTCTTGACCCATCTGGCCGAACATATCGGCAATGATGACGCGCGTTTCGTGCACCAAGGCATGACATCATCGGATGTGTTGGACACCTGTTTCAACCTGCAATTGGTGCAAGCGGCTGATATCTTGATCGAAGACACCGAGAAATTGCTAGAGGCGCTAAAACGTCGTGCCTATGAGCATAAAGACACCGTGCGCATCGGTCGTTCACACGGCATTCACGCAGAACCGACAACAATGGGTCTGACATTTGCACGTTTCTATGCGGAAATGGATCGTAACCTGACCCGTCTGAAAACAGCCCGTAAGGAAATTGCAACGGGTGCTGTTTCTGGCGCTGTCGGCACATTCGCTAATATTGATCCTGCGGTTGAAGCACATGTTTGTGCTAAACTGGGTCTGGAAGTTGAACCGATCAGCACGCAAGTTATTCCGCGCGACCGTCATGCGGCGTTCTTTGCGGCATTGGGTGTTGTGGGGTCCTCTATTGAGAATGTCTCAATTGAAATCCGCCACATGCAACGCACCGAAGTCCTTGAGGCCGAAGAGTTTTTCTCAAAAGGTCAAAAAGGCTCCTCTGCGATGCCGCATAAACGCAACCCGATTTTGACCGAAAACCTAACAGGTTTGGCGCGTCTGGTGCGCATGGCTGTGGTGCCTGCGATGGAAAACGTCGCCCTATGGCATGAGCGCGATATTTCGCACAGCTCGGTGGAGCGTAACATTGGCCCAGACACAACAATCACGCTAGATTTTGCGCTATCGCGTTTGACAACGGTGATCGATAAATTGGTGATATACCCTGATAACATGTTGGAAAACATGAATAAATTCCGTGGTCTTGTGATGTCACAACGGGTGTTATTGGCGCTGACCCAAGCAGGCGTTAGCCGTGAAGACGCTTATGTTTTGGTACAACGCAATGCGATGAAGGTTTGGGAACAAGGGAAAGATTTCAAAACCGAGTTGCTGGGCGACAAAGATGTTTTGGCGGCTCTATCTGCCGAAGAGATCGAAGATAAATTCGATATTGGCTATCACACCAAGCATGTCGATACGATTTTCAAACGTGTTTTTGGCTAAGTTTTAGTTTAAAATTAAACAACCTTAAAAGAGTGATTTTTATCACTCTTTTTTTTATGAATATGACTAAATATACAGGCTTAATTAAAATTTATTTTAAGGTGCTGGAAAGTTGGGCTAAATGGCTCATGGGGAATTTCATCCAGTAGTATGCGTGTACTACTCAGACTGGTTTATACAGCAAAGGCCCCGGTTCATCCCGAGGCCTTTGTTTGTTCGTATCGGCTTTTGATTAGGCTTCGTTAAAAATTTGCTCTTTTGCCGTTTTCATCAATTCGGCCATTTTGGCGCGGATTRTGGCCTCATCAGCCTTGCCGCCCAAATCACCTGAAACTTTGCGGTACACATCTTCATGCCCTGCTTCTTCAAAGTCCGAAGAGATCACTTCTTTAGCGTAAGCAGCAGCGGCATCATCTGATTTTCCCATCAGTYCTGCGGCCCAAAGACCCAATAATTTATTGCGGCGCGCATCTGCTTTGAACTGCATTTCCGCGTCATGTGCAAATTTGTTCTCATAGGCTTCACCGCGATCATCAATACCAGTCATTATACTCTCCTAAAACTTTGTTCCCGCCCAGTATGGTCTGAAAATTTACGCTCCACAAGTGAGCGAATGAATGAACTTGCTGTGACATATCGTACGGCTTATAGAGTGGGCAAACCATTGGGATGCGAGTCTCTTTTGCATGGAGTGCCACAGATGGCTAGAGGTAAAAAACTGTACGAAGGCAAGGCAAAGACCCTATATGAAGGGCCTGAACCAGGGACGATAATCCAGTACTTCAAAGATGATGCAACTGCGTTTAACAACCAAAAACACGATGTGATTGATGGCAAAGGTGCATTAAACAACCTGTTTTCCGAGTTCTTTATGCTGGGCATCGAAGGTATCGGTATTCCGACCCACTTTATTCGCCGCCTGAATATGCGCGAACAATTGATCAAGCGTCTCGAAATCATCCCTTTAGAAGTCATTGTACGCAATGTTGTCGCTGGCAGCATGTCAAAACGCCTTGGCATCAAAGAAGGCACGCCGTTGCGCCGCCCTTKGGTCGAGTTTTCCTATAAAGACGACGCCTTGGGCGATCCGTTGGTTGCCGAAGAACATATCTTGGCGATGGATTGGGCAACCCAGAACGAATTGAACGAAATCGTCGATATGGCGTTTCGGATAAACGACTATTTGTCAGGCCTTATGTACGGCGTTGGAATTAAATTGGTGGATTTCAAAATCGAAATTGGTCGTTTGAACGAAGGCGATTTCCACAAGCTGGTTCTGGCC
>NVSA01000128.1 GCA_002401045.1 Paracoccaceae bacterium | reverse complement strand
TGCCCGCATATTCCCTGTGCCGACCAGCACCGACAGGCGTGAGACACAGCCGCGTGTCAAAACCATGCCAGCACCAAATAAAACCCCGCCAATTGCAATGGCGACAATGGGCATATCGGCGGCAAAGAAGCGATGTTCTTCAAAGCCGATCCAGCCTTGATAGACGCCAAATTGTGTCCCTAGAATAGCCACTGCAAGGGCGGTGAACCAAATCGCCCGTGCCGAGCGGCGCTCATGGGGGGCACCGACCAGACCGCGTCTAAAGCAAAATTGGATATGTTGGGCGATTGCGCCAAAAAYYAGYCCYAAAACACCTGCATAAAATACCGATGCCAATTGCGGCGTCAGTGTTTCAAATTCAAAAGTCTCAAACATGCGAATATCCCTATTTAGCCGCGCTTACGCCCCTTTAGGGGGCRGGGAYACGCATTGCAAATMTCGCATATATGACGTTTTTCTGCGCGATGTCGTCTATTTRGGTGTGTGTTGTGGMTTTGTCGTATTCCAAGAATAAAATACRCCATATGGCGCGTKCTCTAGGGGGATTTCCTTAATAGCACATATTTAATTTTTTGAATGTAGAATATTATTCGCTGGGCGCAAAGCGTAACAGTAGGTGTTTTAGGCCTAAAACCGTGCCGCAAATRATKGCAAGCAGTGTCACAGGGCCTGAAAATGCAAGGGTTGAGAAYGCCGATACACCTTGGCCGATAGAGCAACCCACGGCAATAACCCCGCCGATCCCCATGCAAAACCCGCCAAACATTTGCCGTCCTAATTCTTTGGGATCATCGCAAGCTTCCCATCTGAAATGGCCTTTAAACAGGGATCCGATAAAGGCACCGATCACCACCCCGAAAACCGACCCTACGGGAAAGCCGATCCCGCCACCGCTGGACGTCATCAGATACATCAAACTGCGCCCGACGGGGGCTGTAAACGTATGGCCTTGCACGGGAACCGCATCAAAACTGATGTGGTTTAGATGCGACGTCCCCCAAAAAGCCGCCGTGATAGACAGCCCTGCGGCAATACCCCAAAATATTGAAGTTTTATGACTTCTCAAAGGCTTATGCGCCAAAGCCCATGTGAAAAATCCCAGCGCAATAACGCCTGCAAACCAAAGCGGGGCAAGTCCCGTGCGGGCAGAGAGCAGATGCGCGATGCCTTGTGGGCTGTGGGCTGTTTGCGTTGGAAACACCATGATGCGCAGTTCTGCCAAGGGCCCGCTGATTGCGATAAAGGCTGAAATGCCGATCACCATGGCCACGACAACCGAGCGTAAATCACCGCCCCCCGCGCGTGCCAAGGCACCAAACCCGCAGTTTCCTGCCATCGCCATGCCGTACCCAAACAGCAGGCCGCCGAAAATACTGGCCAGCGGATTCCRCTGAATGGTATGATAAATTGTGGTGCTTATGGTGATRTGWCCCAGCGCATCCAAGACAAACATYGATAAAATYGCCGTGCCCAGAACAATGCCCCATAGCCGTGCGCGACGCGGGGCTTGGCCCAGATAGGCGCTTTCAATCGCCCCAAAGGTACAAAACTCGCCAATGCGCGCGGCCAGTCCTAAAACCAGCCCCGTCACCAGCCCTAAAAGGGCGGCAAGTGTCTGTGGTTCTATGTTTGGTTCCATGACGACGTTCCTCCCAAAACGACGTGCAAACCTTATCAGTCTTTACAGAACTCTTCGTATAAAAGACTGATAAGTTTGAATGCCTTAGGGTCTGAAATCGTGTAGTAAATTGCTTTGCCATCGCGTCTGAAATCAACCAGACCTTCCATGCGCAGGCGGGCCAATTGCTGGCTGACTGCGGCCTGGCGTGAAGACAGCAGGTTTTCCAGCTCGGTKACSGATTTTTCGCCTKWRACCARATGGCAYAGGATCATYARCCGCCCTTCATGGGCAATTGCTTTTAGAAAACCAGCCGCATCACGACCTTTTTCAAACATCTCGTCGATGTCCATGTTAACGCTTAAATCTTCGGCTAAACTCATATCAAATCCTGTTGGCGCGGCTAACTTGACGCGGCATCCTTATATTCTTGTAGGGGCTTTAGCACCTGTTCTAGCAAACCCCAAAAGAAATCTTCACCGGGGTAGCCTTCAATGCGCCCAATCTCGGCACCGTCTTTTACAACAACAAAAGTTGGCGTAAAGGCGGGCGGGGATTTTAGTGTAAATTTCTGTGGAAGTTTGTCGTGAATATCCAAACGGTGCAGGGGGGCCGTGCGACCTTCTTGGGTCTTGGGGTAGGTGGTCGACACCTCTTTGTTCCAACGCGCACACCAATAACAGCCCTCGGTCTCAAACATCAGCAATTCCACACTGCCAGCCGTTGCGGGCAGGGTGGACAGGCTGAGGCCAAGGATGATTAATAGACGGGCAAACATTGACGGATTCCAAATAACATATATAAAAAATGTAATGTGTTTTGCGACCAAGGGCAAGGAGCCATATGTGTTAGATATTTCTTTTAGTGGTGCGATCATCGCGGGTTTGTTGTCGTTTTTCTCCCCCTGCATCTTGCCCATCGTGCCGTTTTATTTGTGCTACATGGCAGGGATCAGCATGAATGACTTGCAAAGTGATGACGATATTCCGAGTGCCACGCACCGTAGATTGATCATCGCCAGCATCTTTTTTGCCCTAGGGGTCACCACGATTTTTGTCCTACTGGGGCTAGGTGCAACCGCTTTGGGCCAAGCCTTTCGGGAATGGAAGCAAGAACTGTCCTATGTGTCAGCCGCGTTCCTATTCGTCTTTGGCCTGCATTTTCTTGGCCTGATCCGCATCCCGCTATTGTACCGCGAAGCCCGTGTGGAGGCCAAAACAGACCCGAGTTCCTATATCGGTTCCTACGTTATGGGGCTGGCATTTGGCTTTGGCTGGACGCCCTGCGTCGGGCCTGCATTGGCCGCGATCTTAATGGTCGCAGGCGGTATGGGCGACATGACATATGGCGGTCTGTTGTTGCTCACTTACGGGCTGGCAATGACGCTTCCTTTTGTGATCGCCGCGATTTTTGCCAAACCGTTTTTACGTTGGATGCAGCGCAACCGTAAATACTTGGGCTATGTGGAAAAGATTATGGGGGTTATGTTGATTATATTTGCCCTGTTAATTGCCACCAATTCGGTCAATTATCTCGCCAACGCTTTGATCCAATATATTCCGTGGTTTTCAACCATAGGCTAGGAGAACAAATATGAAATTCCTAACACTTTGCTTTGCAATGATTTTTGCCATACCCGCGCAGGCGGTCGAAATCGGCGATGACGGTCTGCACAAAGCCGACTGGATGCACACAACATTTAAAGACATGTCCGAAGATTTGGCCGAGGCCAATGCGAACGGTAAGCGCATGTTGGTGATTTTTGAGCAACGCGGTTGTATCTATTGYACCAAAATGCACGAAGAGATTTTTCCTATTCCAGAAATAAACGCCTTGCTGAACGAAAAGTTTTTCGTYGTGCAAATGAACCTGTTTGGCGACGAAGAAGTYACCGATTTTGACGGTAAAGTGCTGTCTGAAAAGGCCATGGCGGTACGCTGGGGCGTTGTGTTTACACCGACCATGTTGTTTATGCCCGAAGTTGTGCCAGCGGGCAAAACCGCCGCGCGTGCCGCTGTGGTGACCATGCCGGGGGCTTTTGGAAAATATACCACGACGAATTTGTTGAAGTTTGTTTTGGAAAAAGGCTATGACGGCGATGAACATTTCCAAAAATACCACGCACGTAAGGTTTTGGAACAAAAGAATAAGCCGTAGTTTTGCGGTTATATGCAAAAAATAGAATTTGTGTTGCGTCGCCCCGAAAGGTGCAGTAGCGTGATGCTCAGTATACAATTCAGGGAGGAAACTGTATGCGGTTACAAGCCATAATATTCGCCAGTGCGTTGCTTTTTGCAACACCGATTTTATCCGCCGAGGTGATGCCAGATACTGTCGTATTTGGCGAAGATGGGGACGTTGCGCTGTCATTGACAGGCGTTGCGGGGGATCCTGTTGCGGGCAAAAAGGTTTTTATAAACCGCAAGCTTGGCAATTGCTTGGCGTGTCACGTCAATACAGATGCATCCGACCAATCGTTTCACGGTGAAGTAGGCCCCGCGTTGGACGGTGCCGCAGATCGTTGGGACACGGCGCAATTGCGCGGTATCGTGGTGAATTCAAAGAAAACCTTTGAAGACAGTATTATGCCCTCGTTTTACCGCAAGGTTAACGGTGTGCGGACGATGGAAAAATTTGAAGGCAAGACAATACTTAGCGCACAGCAAGTCGAAGACGTTCTTGCCTATCTTCAAACGCTCAAAGAATAACGGAGTTATCTTATGAACTTAACACGTAGACATGCTTTGGCTATGGGAGGCGCGGCTATAGCTGTGACGCTTATTCCCACAAGCTATGCGCTTGCATCAACAGACCTCGTCGACGCGGCAATCAAAGCTTTTGCTGGCGACGCGGTTGTTGGCGACGGCGGGATTGATTTGACGACACCTGAAATTGCCGAGAACGGCAACACGGTGCCAATCGCAGTCTTCGCCAAAGGTGCAAAACGCATCATGGTGTTGGCTGGCGGCAATCCAAGTCCAGAAGTTGTAACATTCAACTTCTCAGAATTGGCAGAGCCCATGGGGTCAACGCGCATCCGTCTTGCAGGAACGCAAGATGTGATCGCAGTGGCAGAAATGGCCGACGGTACATATACCAAAGTCGCTAAATCTGTAAAAGTTACCATCGGCGGCTGTGGCGGCTGATTTCGGAACAAAGGAGATAAATTATGGCTAAACCTCGCGTAAAAGTACCGAAAACGGCAGCGGCAGGTGATGTGGTTACAATCAAAACATTGATCAACCACCCTATGGAATCGGGTCAGCGTAAAGACAAAGAGGGCAATAAAATCCCTCGTAAGATCATCAATAAATTCGAAGCCAGTTTTAATGGTGCCGAAGTGATCTCTGTTGATATTGGTCCTGCCGTATCAACAAACCCTTATTTTCAGTTTCGCTTTACGGTGAATGAAACAGGTGATTTGGCGTTTAAATGGACGGATGATGATGGGTCTATCACGGAAACCACAAAAACGATTACTGTTGAGTAGGGGGCAGTAATTTGGGAGGAAATACTATGAAAAGACTAGCAATAGGGGCTTCAATCGCAGTTGCCGCCTTGGCCGTGTCTTTTTCTGCGCAAGCAGACGAAGAGGCCGAATTGGTGGTGAATGAAGAGTTGGAAATTTCAACCAAAGCCGCCGCCCCTAAGGGCAGTGCTTTGGATGAGCTTCTTTCGGGCTGGCGGTTTCGCACCGATGAAACTCAAGCCCTACAAATGGATGATTTCGACAACCCGTCGTTTATCTTTGTAGAGCAAGCCGAGGATTTGTGGACGAAAGTTGACGGAACCGAAGGTAAATCATGTGCATCATGCCATGAAGATGTCGCCAAATTCAAAGGCTTACGGACACAGTTGCCCCGTTATGACGAAGAAGCTGGCAAAGTCTATACGATGGAAAACTACATTAATGAATGTAGAACTGAGCGTATGGGTGCTGAGGCTTGGGGGTGGTCAAAAGTGAAAATGACCGCCATGACCGCGCTTATTTCTGTGCAGTCACGCGGCATGCCAGTACACGTCAAAACCGACGGTAAAGCGGCCCCTACCTATGAGTTGGGCAAAGAGCTGTATTACACGCGGGTTGGCCAGTTGGACATGTCATGCGCTAATTGCCATGAAGACAACTATGGCAACATGATCCGTGCGGATCACCTTAGCCAAGGTCATATCAACGGCTTTCCAACCTACCGTTTGAAGAATTCAAAGCTGAATTCAGTTCAAGGGCGTTTTAAGGGCTGTATGAAAAATATTCGAGCAACACCTTACAAAGTTGGCGGTGCTGAATTCACAGCATTAGAACTTTATGTGGCGTCTCGCGGTAACGGGCTTGCCGTCGAAAGCCCTAGCGTCCGCAACTAACTAAATGGCCCCGTGCATTGATTTGCGCGGGGTTTGTCTTTTTAGAGACATTCAATAAACCGCATGTAAAAGGGTACCCTAGATGATTTCTCGCCGTGATTTCCTACAAGCCACCGTTGCCGCATCTGCTATTTATGGCGCTACAGGTTGGAGCAGGGCAGCCGCCCAGCAAAAAATGACCCAAGACCAGCTTTTGGATTTTGACACCTTCGGCAACATCACCCTGATCCACGTTTGTGATATCCACGGCCAGATGAAACCGGTCTATTTCCGCGAGCCGGAAGTCAATCTGGGTATCGGGGCTGTAAACGGTTTGCCACCGCATGTTACAGGTGCCGATTTCCTGAAAATGTTCAACCTGACACCAGGCACCCCCGAGGCCTATGCGCTGTCCTACACTGATTTTGAATCATTGGCCAAAGGGTACGGTCGCATGGGTGGTCTGGACCGGATGGCGACCGT
>NVSA01000127.1 GCA_002401045.1 Paracoccaceae bacterium | reverse complement strand
TTTGTTTGAAAGCCAAAATGATCCCGATTTATCCAGTAAGGACAGGAAACATTTAGCACCTCATAGTTTCCACATATTTTATTCAAAAAGACTAGGGAATCGTTTCACCCAGCAGACTAATTTTATTTCTGACTTAGAAAAGGTTGTACCAGAGTTCTATAAGGATATTGGTTCCGCGTTATCGGCATGGGTTAAAAGCGCGCCGAAAGTAAAGAAAGAGAAGTCATCTGCTAACGACGTATCTACAGAAGCAATTTCAAAGGATTCAGAGGACTACGGGACATAATTCGAGTTTATATAGGATAAATGGTGGGCGACCCTGGAATCGAACCAGGCATGAGTTTCCTCGGCGGAGTTACAGTCCACTGCCGCACCTTGCAGCACGTCGCCCACTTGTAGCAAAACGGCGACAAGTTGCGCCTGATTAGTCGTGCAAACGCTATGCGTCAACCACAAAAAGCTTGTTGCGGCGTCTTCATCGTGCCAAATGTGCACAGCAATGGAAAAGAAGCGATTATGGCACCTCGAAAAGGCAAAAAACCCATCTGGGTTGTAGAAAAAGAACGTAACAAGCAAGCAGAACAAAATGTTTGGCTGTTTGGCACCCATGCGGTGCGCGATGCATTGCTGAACCCTGCGCGCGAACGTTTGCGCCTTGTGGTGACCAAAAATGCGTCCGACAAGCTGGCAGATGCGATTGCCACCTCTGGCATGACGCCTGAAATCCAAGATCCGCGCCGCTTTAACGTGCCGATTGATGCCCAATCGGTTCACCAAGGGGTCGCCCTCGAAGTGCGCCCGCTGGACTGGGGCAATATATCTGAAAATTGCGCCCCACGCGGTGAAGCCTCTTGTGTGGTTGTTCTTGACCGTGTGACCGACCCGCATAACGTGGGCGCGATCTTGCGTTCAGCCGAGGTGTTTGGTGCCCGCGCTGTGATCGCCACCCAGCGTAATTCCGCCCCCGAAACAGGGGCTTTGGCCAAAACCGCCAGTGGCGCGTTAGAACGCCAGCCTTATTTGCGGGTGCAAAATTTGGTAAAAACCATGCTGACCCTGTCGGAAATGGGCTACCGTTTGATCGGTCTGGATGGTGAGGCAGATATCATTTTGCAAGACACCCTAGACGTTGAACCCAACGCCCCCACCGCCTTGATCTTAGGCGCTGAAGGACCAGGTTTGCGTGATTTGACCAAGAAAACCTGCGATGTATTGGCCAAGGTGCCATTCCAGCGTGATTTCGGATCATTGAATGTGTCGAACGCCGCCGCAGTGTCGCTCTATGCATTGTCACAGACAAGACCTGCATTGAAATAAGGTCACATCAACGTGACTGGGGTGTTTTTCAAGGGTTTTTGGGATAATTTAGCCCCAAAGGAGACCCCCAATGAGATTAACCCGTAGAACCGCCCTTGGCCTGATCGTGGCCAGCCTTGCCACGCCTGTCTTTGCCGCCCAAGATCCGATTTTCAACTCGGGTGGCATCGCCCTTAACGGCTATGACCCCGTCGCCTATTTCATCCAATCCAAGCCTGTCAAAGGCCGCGCTGATATGACCAGCGACTATAGCGGATCAACATTCCAATTCGCATCGGTGCGGAACAAAGCCAAATTTGATGCAGCCCCCGCCCAATACGCCCCACAATACGGCGGCTATTGCGCCTATGCCGTCTCAAAAGGATCGACCGCCAAAACCGACCCCGACGCTTGGACAATCGTCGACGGGAAGCTGTATCTGAATTACAGCCGTGCGGTCAGGGCAATCTGGAAAACCAATATTGCAGGCAATATCGCCAAAGCAGATGCCAACTGGCCGCAGGTTTTGGAAAACTAGTCCAAATTTTCCATCTCGGTCACAAAGACCGCCATCGACACCCCCAGCCCGTTGCACAACGCGGCAAGGGTTGAGATCGTCGGCTGACGTTTGTTGGTTTCCAGCATCGAGATATAGCGCATCGCAAGCCCTGCCCTAAAGCCCAGCTCTTCTTGGGAAAGCCCCGCCTGATGCCGATACTGCCGTAAGACCGTGGCAAAGCGTTCACGCGCCCATTTATGTTGACTTTCTTCCATAGCTTCAAATGCAATTGAAAGCCACGGCTTCGCTAGGAACTATAGATTGAAATTGATACTATAGTGCCATAAGAACTATAGTATGATTCTTATCATATATTTTAATCTAAGGAAACACTCATGAAATTAACAACACTCACAATTGCAATCATCTTTGCCGCATCAACAGCCTTTGCAGGCCAAATTGGGTCAGGCGGTGTCAACGCCGTAAAGAACAACGGTAACATCTCAGGCAACCCAAGTTGGTCGATCCGTTGTAACTCTGGCAGCGGTGTTGTAATCCGCAAAGGCAATAAATGGACAAACAATACAGGCTCTTCATATTCAGAACGTCTCTGGGGTTTGTCCTTGGGAAGTTTTGCACAAAAAATGTGTGAGTAAAAACAGCTTTGCCCTGCGCCCTTTTGAGCGGTGCAGGGACTTCCCGCTATACCTGACCCTACGTCGTTTCAGGCTTTTTAGACCATAGCCACGGGGCGATCTGGATCAAGATCAACAACAGCCCGAGCGACCAGAGACACGCGGCAAGCACCATGCCTGATACAGCCCCAAACTGGGCATATGGCAGTGCACTGCGCATAATCATCGCCAGCACAACGCAGATAAAGCCTGCCAATAGCAACGGGTGCATCTTTAGTGCGCGCCCCGTATGTCCCATACTGGCGCGCATCATCACCGCAACTGTCATGCCGCCCATCGCGCCTATCCCCAGCACATGCAGCCCTGCGGTTTGCGCCCCGAACGCCATCACGCCAAAGCCCAGAGGGATAAACCCGTATGACAGATGCAAAATCCACACCAGCGGCGATTTCAGCGTATAGATTCCCGCCCAGCGCGACGCACGGATCACATGCAGAGCTGCCACAATCCCAAAGAAAGCACGGGGGACAACGGCGTCAGGTGCGGCCACCCAAGATGCCAGTGCAATGAGGGTTCCCAGCAAACAAACTTTATCAAAACGGTTGAACTCAACAGGGCGTTTTTCATGTTTCTGCTTGGTCAGCCAGTTCCGAGTGAACACAGGAATAATTCGCCCACCAATCACAACGATCAAGAAAATTACCACACTGAAACCTAGGCGACGCCCGTAATAGGCCTGACCTTGGAATAAGACTTCCAAATGAAACCAAAGGTTTGCCAGCCAAAACACCGCAACGGGGATTACAATCATCAAATTGCGCCAGTTTTTTCCCGCAATAATTTCACGGATCACCATGATACAAACCACGGCTAAAAACAGACAGTCGATGACCATCACCGCGATAGGCGGCAAGGCAATCAGCCCTGACATTGCCAAGCGCCCCGCGATCCAAATTGCGCCTAATAATACCAACGGCATGCCGCGCACAGGATCGCGCCCTGTCCAATTCGGGATTGCTGTGAACAAAAATCCGCAAATCACCGCACTGATATAGCCGTACAGTATTTCGTGGATGTGCCAATCAACCAATCCAAAACCGCCTTGATAGGTCCAAATCCCTTGAAAAAACGCAATCCAAACGGGGATAATCATCGCGCCATATAGTAGGGAAAGCAAGAAAAACAGCCTAAATCCGTAGCTAAACAAAGACTGTAAATTAAAGGTTTTTTTGTTGGAATCGGGCATCATGTATTTCTTTCATAGCCGCGCAACCACCTGAACTATCACGCGAACGCCGCGCCACGTCAACGGACAATAACGCGCAGGCAACCGCTTTTATGTTTCATCCCAGCGCGTAATTCCTATACTCGCCCCATGACAGATCAAAGCACAGATGCCGACCTTATTCGRATTTTTCAAACCACCAARACCATTGCGCTGATTGGTGCATCGCTCAAACCGATCCGTGCCTCTTTTCGCGTTGGTGAATTTTTAGCAGATATCGGATACCGCGTTATTCCGATCAATCCTGGTCATGTCGGCGAGATGCTTTTTGGTGAAAAAATCGTTGGMTCATTCGCGGATATAGAGGATCCTCAGTCCGTTGATATGATTGATATCTTTCGTAGAAATGAGGCCATACCTGCAATCGTTGATGACGCTTTGASCYGTTTGCCAAACCTGAAAACCATCTGGATGCAACTGGGGCTACACAACGCCGAGGCCGCACAAAAAGCATCGCTGCGCGGCATGRCMGTTGTGCAAAACAAATGCCCAAAGATCGAGCATCCGCGATTGTTAGGCCTAGGGCTATCCTARCCTATTCCARCTCATAAACGATRGTTACCGTACTGYGTAGGGTCAGTTCACCTTGGGCAATCGGCACCGCATCACTATCTATTGAGCCCACTCCCATATGTTCCATTAGAAGAGGGTTCGGCGCAATCCCACCCTCAACAATACTGATCACATCGCCCAAAGACACCCCCGCCGCAGATGCATAGAGTTCGGCCTTCGCACGCGCATCAACCACCGCCGCTTGGCGGGCTTGATCTTGTAACGGGCGCGGCTTGTTCATGCTRAACTGAATGGAATTGATACGGTTTGCCCCTGCCTTAGTCAGGCTATCTAACACTTCACCCACACGATCTAGCGCACGGACCCGTATGGTCAGGACATTATTTGCCTCAAACCCGATGATCTTGGGAACCGTGTTATTACTACGACGATCCCAACGTGGACGTAGCGATAGCTGTGCCGTTTGAATATCACGTGGTTCAATACCTGCCCCCTTTAGCGCCTCGAACACCCGTATCATTTGTACCGAGTTTGCACTCATCGCCGCTGAGGCCACCGCCTCAAAACGATGTACACCAACAGAGACAACCGCCAGATCAGGCGCGGCGGTCATCGTGCCAACCCCTGTTACCGTGATACGCCGCACAGTGTCCTCGGCAAGCGCCGAAAAACTGGTCAGAACACAGATCGCAGAAATGATAAATAAACGCATCGGAAACCTCATTTTAGATAGCTTTGTATATTAACTGTGGATTCAACGCAGAATAATCAAGACGCGCCCCGCAGCCCCTAGTAAATGTTAAAAAAACTGTTAGTTTCAGAACAATAGGATAAACCGAACATTGGCTGATCCCAGCAAGGACTATGATGACATCCCAGACCCCACCTTTTGCCGTTGATTTATCGAATGACGGTATCTTTTTGTGGCACCAAGCTGTTGGTGAAAAATGGGCGTTTGTGGGCAAAGCATCCTTGGTTGACGGCAATTTGCGCCGCGAGCTTGATAACCTCAAACAAAAAGCTTTAGCGATGGGCACAGATGCACTGGACGCTGTGGTGCGCATTCCCAGTTCTGAAGTTTATTGCCTGACAGTGCGCCAAAACCCAGACAGCGATGTGTCATGGGAAAACCGCATTGTCACCGCCCTTAAAAGCGCATCGGGCCATGCGATGCGTGACATTGCATTCGATATCGAGCGTCCAGATAGAACCCAAGACATTCAGGTCGCATGGGTCAAAATGGATGTGATTGCCCAAGCGCAAAAATTCGTTGGCCTGATAGGGTTCACCCCCATCGGTTTCACCACGGATATTGATGCAGGGCTGTTCCCGCGCAATCCAGACTTTCAAATCACCGCGCCACCTGCCCCCGCCACATTGCCACCCGCCGTGCCGCAAGTTGCCCTAGAGCGCCCCCAAGTCGCGCCACACTCTAACACTCTGCCTGCTGGCTTTAATTTCACTTGGGCCATTGGCTTGCTGATCCTTGCGCTCATCCTGATTGCCCTGATATATTTCTGGCCCACAGGCGATACCAGCGCACAGATGAGCCATGATAAGCCAAAAACGGCCCTTGCCCAAAGCACTGCCGAATTCTCTTTTGATAATCAGGCAAGCTTCCTATAAACATCTATAAACAGGCTAAAAGCCGCTATTAACGAGCACGATACCCAATGACGCAAAGCAAAACCAAATTTGCATTAGACCTGTCAAACGAAGGTGTCTCGTTGTGGCACCGCGAAGAGGATGCATCGTGGGAACTGCTGGGGCGCGTTGACATTGACGACCCTGATTTTAGTGGCAAAATTACAGCTCTTAAAAATTCAACGGCACAAAAAGGCGACCTGATCGCCCAAATCCGTATCCCCCGTTCCGAGGTCTTTATATCCTCTCTTGAAATGAACGGCGTTGTTGGTGCGGCGGCTACGACGAAAATCAAAACGTTTTTAACCCATAAAACACCCTATTTCGCTGATGAATTGGTCTTTGATTTGGTCAATACCGAGCAAGACAATACCGCTTATGTCTGTGCCGTGACCAAAAAAACCCTTGCCGAGGCCGAGACTTTTATCAAAGCCCAAGGCTTTAGCGCCGCGTTCTACACCACCAAATGTGACACAAATGAATTCCCCCGTGCGCCCCGTTTTCTAGACACAACAACGCCCGCGCCTGCCCTAGTGGTTAACGCGCCAGAGCCTGCCCCCAAAGCACCGCCCAGCATCCCCAAAGAGATGCCGCCAAAACCTGATGCTGCGCCAAAACAGGAC
>NVSA01000126.1 GCA_002401045.1 Paracoccaceae bacterium | reverse complement strand
CGGCAAAACAAGTGATCCTGGTCGCAGGGACTAATGGCAAGGGTTCTACATGTGAGTGTCTAGCCAAGCTTAGTGAGTCCATGGGACTTAAATACGGCAAGACCTGCTCGCCTTTTCTGCGCAGCTACAACGAACAAATTGATATCAATGGTCGACTCGCGAGTGACGCGGATATCTGCCGTGCTTTCGAACTAATCGATACGGCACGGGGTGATATTACCCTGACCTATTTTGAGTTTAGCGCCTTGGCTGCGTTTGTCTTATTTTGCGAAGCCGATTTGGATGTCGCCATTGTGGAGATTGGTCTGGGCGGGCGACTCGATGCGATGAACATCCTCAGTCCTGATGTCAGTATCATTACCTCTGAAGCCTTTGAGGCGATGCGAACCACAACGCCTAAAACTGTGCCCGATGCGCCCAAAGAGCCTGTATTAGAAACACCTAAACCTATCGATCCCGTGGAAAAACCGACCCCGAAGCCTGAACCCAAATCAGAGCCTACGCCTGAAGTCGCTAAACCTGAAGCCCAGGTAGAGCCTCAAGAACAAGTTGCAATCCTTGCACCAAAACCCGAACCCAAACCACGGATGCGGCCTGCGCAGCGTATTGCCGAACAGGCCGCTAAAAAACCAGATGTGAATGCCAAGCAGGCCAAGGAAACGGTCAAAGAGGTAGCCCCTGATGAAAATGCCAAAGCAGTCGAACCTGTTGTGGAAAAACAAGCAACTGCGCCTAAAGAGGCGGCAACGGAAATTGTGACCGAAGCCGATGAACTCAGTGATTTTGCACCGCAAAAATCTGTGGTACCTCCCCGTCGCCCCCGCAACATGCAAGATAAGGTTGCCCGTGCGAATACCCCCAAGCAGGTCGTGAAACCACAGGCCGATAATACAGATGATACCGCCGATGCGATTACCAAAGCTTTGGCTCAGGCTGAAAAAGAAGCGGCAAATGCGCAAACGTCCAGCGCGCCAACGGGGCCTGCATTGACGGGCGGTGAACGCGATGGCTTGGTTCTAGCAGTGCAGGAATGTTGGAATGTTCCCGTGGGTCTCGCCAATGATGGTAGCTTGGCTGTGGTGATCGCGGTTGAGATGAACAAGGACGGAAGTTTAGCAAGTGCGCCGAAACTCATTGACCCTACAGGGGCGCCAACAGGCGCGATTAAGCAGGCTTATGAGGCAGGACGCCGTGCGTTAATCCGCTGTGCGCCCTATGCACTTCCGAAAGATAAATATGAACATTGGCGACAGCTTGAGGTCGTCTTTAACCCTGAAAACATGGTTGTGAAATGATGAAACGATTTATAATAGCTCTGGGCATTTTAACATCGGTTTTGCTGGCAAGCTTGCCAGCTTTAGTCAACGCACAAGGCAAACCTCTGCGCATCGAGATTACCGAAGGTGTGATTGAACCGATGCCGTTTGCAGCACCCGTTTTTGTGGCGGAAAATGCGGCGGCTGAAAAATATGTCGCTGATTTGACCCAAGTCATGATAAACGACCTTGTCGGATCGGGGCTATTTCGTGAAATCCCAAGTGCCGCACATATTTCTAAAATAACCAACTTCAACGCGCCAGTACCGTTTTCAGATTGGAAAGCGATCAATGCACAAGCCTTGGTAACAGGCGCGGTCAGCGTGTCTGGTGATAAACTGGTTGTGAAGTTTCGTCTGTTTGATGTCTTCGCCCAAACCCAGCTGGGCGATGGTCTACAATTTGCCGCATCTGTCAGCAGTTGGCGGCGTATGTCGCATAAGGTGGCAGATGCCGTTTACAGCCGTTTGACAGGGGAAAAAGGTTATTTTGACAGCCGTGTGGTCTATATTTCGGAGCAAGGCCCTAAAAACAATCGTAAAAAACGTCTGGCCCTGATGGATTATGACGGCGCGAATAACCGCTTTTTGACCAATTCAAATTCTATTGTGTTGGCTCCGCGCTTTTCGCCCAATGCCCGTGAAATTATCTATACCAGCTATGAAACAGGTGCGCCGCGTGTGTTCTTGATGAATGTCGATACGCTYAAGCGTCGTATTTTGGGYGATCAGCCTTCAATGTCGTTTGCGCCGCGCTTCTCGCCTGATGGTCGTCGTGTGGTGATGTCGATTTCTGAACGCGGCAATACGGATATCTATGTGGTGGATGTGGCCAGCGGGCGCAGAACGCGGCTGACAACATCGCCCGCGATTGATACCGCGCCTAGTTTTTCCCCTGAYGGATCGAAAATYGTATTTGAAAGTGATCGCGGTGGCGGTCAGCAAATTTAWGTGATGTCGGCAMAAGGTGGCACAGCCAAACGCATCAGTTTTGGCTCAGGTCGTTACGGCACGCCTGTTTGGTCACCGCGCGGGGATACTGTTGCGTTTACCAAACTGAGCAAGGGTCGGTTCCATATCGGCGTTATGCGCCTTGATGGCACGCGTGAAAAACTGCTAACCGCATCGTTTTTGGATGAAGCACCGACATGGTCGCCTAACGGCCGTGTGTTGATGTTCTTCCGTGAAACATCTGGTGCCAAAGGTGCGCCAAATTTGTATTCGGTCGATATTACAGGGCGAAATTTGCGCAAAGTACCAACCCCGACATTTGCATCGGATCCTGCATGGTCTGGGATTTTGGAATAGATTTCCAATAGGCAGAAAACCTGATATAATTCGAAAAACGGCAGATAAGCCAAGAGAGGCAGAGCAAAGATGACACATATAATTTTGAAGGCAGCCCTAAGCGTTGCGTGCATTGCAGGGCTATCGGCCTGTGATCGTTCAAATAGCGCTATTAACAATCCAGGCGGCGTTATTGGTGCGGGAAAYGGCMTTGGAACGGGCGGCGTAAACGACCCTAATTCTGTTGCSTATTTTCAGCAAACCATTGGYGACCGTGTTTTGTTYGTGGTGAACCAAAGCGGTTTGACGCCAGAAGCGATCAGYATTYTGGATGGKCAAGCAARCTGGTTGGCACAAAACCCACAGTATAATATTACCGTGGAAGGCCATGCAGATGAGCAAGGCACGCGCGAATATAACTTGGCATTGGGTGCACGTCGCGCCAGTTCAGCGCAGAATTATTTGGTCAGCAAGGGGGTGGCAGACACCCGTATTAAAACGATTACATACGGCAAAGAACGCCCGATTGAAATCTGTTCAACTGAATCGTGCTGGTCACAAAATCGTCGGGCTGTCACAGTCGTGGCGGGTGGTCTTGGAAGCTAACTTTAGGTGTTTTGATTATGTATAAAGGTCTGGTAAAACTTGGTGTCGTGGTGATGGGTCTGGCAGTTATGTCGGGCTCATCATTGGCGCAATCACGCGGTGAAACTTTGGCGGATATCCGTCAGGAATTGACGTTCCTTTATACTGAAATGCAGTCTTTGAAACGTGAACTTTCCACCACGCAAGGGGCAGGTGCACCGAGTGGGGCAGGGTCTGCGTTTCAACGCACCGAAGCACTTGAACAAGAGTTGCGCCGCATCACGGGTGTGGTTGAAAACCTACAATTTCGCATTGATGGCATTGTAAAAGACGGCACCAACCGTATCGGCGATCTTGAGTTCCGTCTTGTGGAACTTGAGGGCGGCGATGTGACCAGCCTTGGCAAAACCACAACGCTTGGGGGCGGTGTGAAACCCGCTGTTGCGCCCATTCTAACCCCTGCGAAAAATTCTGGCGTTGAATTAGCCGCCTCGGAACAAGGTGATTTTGATGCGGCGATTGCGGCATATAAAGACGGTGACTTTACGGGATCAGTGACAAAGTTCGATACGTTTTTGCAAACCTATCCAGGCGGGCCCTTAACAGGCGATGTGCATTATTGGCGCGCCGAAGCCCTTGCCTCGCAAGGGGATTGGAGCAATGCCGCGCGTGGTTTCCTAGAAAGCTTTAGCGGCAGCCCCAAAGCGACAATTGCGCCCAAAGCATTGTTACGTTTGGGTGTAAGCCTTGCACAGCTCGACCAAACTGAAGACGCCTGCTTGACCCTTGGCGAAGTTGAAAAACGCTACCCTTCTGCGGGCGAAGTCAGCGATGCACGTTCTGAAATGAGCGGCCTTAGCTGTTCATAACGTGACCCAAGACAAACGCCTGATTGAGGTTTTGACCGTACAAATGTCTGATTGCCCTGAGGGGGCGATTGGTGTGGCGGTGTCGGGTGGCGGCGATTCCATGGCGTTATTGCATCTTATGATGCAGTGGGCAAAAGTGCAAAACCGCACCCTGAAAATCGCAACGGTGGATCATAAATTACGCCCCGAAGCCGCAGATGAGGCGGCAGATGTTGCCGCGTTTTGTCACGCGCAGGGGATTGCACATCAAACACTTTGCTGGGAAGATTGGAACGGGCAGGGCAATTTACAACAGGCTGCCCGATTGGCGCGTAAAGATTTACTGGCACAATGGGCGCAACAAAACGGGTTAAGTGCTGTGTGCCTAGGCCATACCCAAGACGATCAAGCCGAGACATTTTTGATGCGTTTGGCGCGCGGCTCTGGTGTTGATGGGCTGGCGGCAATGGCGCGTAAAACAGGATCAAATCCGGTTTGGTTGCGCCCGCTCTTAGGCGTGTCACGCAGTGAGTTACGGGAATATTTGCAACGCCACGGTGTGTCTTGGATCAATGACCCTAGCAATGATGATGAGAGCTTTGATCGTATCAAGTTTCGCAAGGCTCAAGATATGCTGGACGGTTTGGGACTAACCCGTAAACGCTTGGCACAGACCGCAGATGCCATGCAATTGGCGCGCCATGCATTGGAAGTTGAAACGCAAAACTTGGCGCAATCTTGTGTGACTGTATCYGAATTAGGATGCGTTACGATTGATTTTATCCAGCTTGCACAAGCCAGTGAAGAACTGCGAYTRCGKYTGCTTTCCCATGCCATAAAATGGGTCAGTGGTGCRCATTTTAGACCCCGCTTAACGGCGCTAAAAGAGACCTATGCAAACCTTGTGCGCGGAACGGCACAAACATTAGGCGGGTGTTATTTTTGCTTCCAGGCCCCTGATCTGCTTTTGGTGTTGCGCGAAACGGCGGCAATGCCGCAAACGCCTGTATCGGATCAGCCCTATGATCACCGCTGGCAGGTCGAGTTTACGAAGTCTTACGATCACCTTTTGGTGCGGAGTGTCGGCAAGGACGGCATTTTACAATTGGATCATTGGCGCGAAACAGGGCTATCACGCGATATTGTACTGCAATTGCCCAGTATTTGGTCTGGGCGCGACATTTTGGCGGTTCCACAGGTGCTAAAACATGCAGAGTTCCGCCTATCGTTAAAAACAAGTCCAAAGAGCTTTGTTTTCAGCATCGTTTCACATTGAATAAAGCGAAAACTGGACTATGTTCATAAGTCATCGCAGTAGCGAGTCGACGCATTGTCGGCACAAACAGGAGAAACACCTTGGGTAACACCAGAAATCTTATCATCTTGGTCGCGTTGTTTTTACTCGTGATCGGTTTTTTTAACATCTTTAGCCAAAATGCACCTTCGCAATCAGGCTCTGGCATCAGCTTTTCTGAGTTCATCGAAAAAGTTGAAAATGGCAGTGTGGCACGCGTGGTCTTGGACGGCGAAAAAGTCTTTGTGAAAGCGACAGACGGCACACAGTTCCAAACGGTGAAACCGATCGAAGTTGATATCACAGATCGGCTTTTGGATGCTAAAGTTGAGGTTGTTGCCAGCCCGCAAGAACAATCCCCCTTTATGAGTACGCTATCGTTTATTTTGCCGTTCCTTTTGCTGATCGGCATCTGGATGTTCTTTATGAACCGTATGCAAGGTGGTGGACGCGGCGGCGCGATGGGCTTTGGAAAGTCTAAAGCCAAACTGTTAGACCAAAGCGAGGATCGCAAAACCTTTGACGACGTAGCGGGTATTGATGAGGCTAAAGACGAGCTTGAAGAAATTGTAGAATTTTTACGCAATCCACAAAAGTTCTCACGTCTTGGTGGCAAAATTCCTAAAGGGGCACTTTTGGTGGGGGGACCTGGTACAGGTAAAACCTTGCTGGCACGTGCGGTTGCGGGGGAAGCGGGTGTTCCGTTCTTTACAATTTCAGGCTCTGACTTTGTTGAAATGTTTGTCGGTGTTGGTGCAAGCCGTGTCCGTGATATGTTTGAGCAGGCTAAAAAGAACGCGCCTTGTATTGTCTTTATCGATGAAATCGATGCCGTTGGTCGCCACCGTGGCGCAGGCTACGGCGGTGGTAATGATGAGCGTGAGCAAACCTTGAACCAGTTGTTGGTTGAAATGGATGGGTTTACAGAGAATGAGGGCGTGATTTTGCTGGCTGCAACCAACCGTCCTGATGTGCTTGATCCTGCCTTGTTACGCCCTGGTCGTTTTGATCGCCAAGTGCAAGTGCCGAACCCTGATATTAAAGGCCGCGAAAAGATTTTGCATGTTCATTCGCGCAAAACCCCGCTGGGCCCTGATGTTGACTTGCGTATCATTGCACGCGGTACACCTGGGTTTTCGGGTGCCGATCTTGCCAACCTTGTGAATGAGGCAGCGTTGTTAGCCGCCCGTCTTGGCAAGCGTTTCTTGAT
>NVSA01000125.1 GCA_002401045.1 Paracoccaceae bacterium | reverse complement strand
GCCGCCACCGATCACAACGATTTCTTGGTTGCGGTAGAAAGATCCGTCACATGTGGCACAGGCCGAGACGCCAAAGCCTTTGAATTTTTCTTCGGTCTCAAGACCCAACCATTTGGCGCGCGCGCCTGTCGCCAAAATCACCGCATCAGCGATGTAAGTGGTGCCGCTGTCGCCTTTGGCCACGAAAGGGCGCTTCGAGAGGTCTAAATCCAAAATAATATCGCCGATAATCTCGGTTCCCATGGCTTTTGCATGGGCTTCCATACGGATCATCAAATCGGGGCCTTGGACTTCGGTATCGCCTGGCCAGTTTTCAACTTCCGTAGTGGTGGTTAGCTGCCCCCCTGGTTCAATGCCTTGGACCAAAATCGGGTCAAGCATTGCACGGGATGCATAAACGCCAGCGGTATATCCCGCAGGGCCTGATCCGATGATAAGAAGTTTGGTTTTACGGGTATCTGACATGGTAGGGGGGACTCACTTATTGGGCTGTTTGGCAACTGTATAGTCGGGGTTTGGACAAAGGGAAAGATCAACGATATTTAAGAAAGTGCTATTTTAAGGCGGTAAAATGTAATAAAGTTTCCCAGTAGTGAAATATTAGAATAGAATCAAACATGCCGACACCAAAGCTTGATGCAATTGACCTGAAACTTTTGTCACTTTTGCAAAATGACGGGCGCATGACCAATGTTGATTTGGCTAAATCCGTTGGAATTTCAGCACCACCGTGTCTGCGCCGTATTCGGGCTTTGGAAAAGCAAGGCTATATCCAAGGGTTCCATGCCGAAGTGAATGAAAAAGAACTGGGGTTTGAGGTCAAAGCCTTTGCCATGGTCGGACTTCATTCACAGGCTGAGGTTGATCTATCCGCCTTTGAGACGCGGTGCCGCGATTGGCCGTTGGTACGTGAATGTCATATGCTCAACGGCGAGATTGATTTCATTTTGAAATGCGTGTCGCGCGATCTGTCCAGTTTTCAGCGTTTTATCACTGAAGAACTGACCGCCGCTGATAATGTTGCCAGCGTCAAGACATCGCTGGTCATACGCGGGGCTAAGGATAAGCCCGGCGTGCCATTTTCGGTTTTAATGGGCTAAGAACGGCTGTTTATTTAGCCGCGTTTTTAGCTTTAGCCTGCTCTGTTGCTTGTTCAAGGACGGCTTTCATCCAACGTTTATGTGCGCTCATTGTACTGCTCTCTTTCTGTTTTATGGTCTTTGCTGTTGCAAAGTTTCAAGGACGCCTCTGTTGGGCGATTGATGCTAATTTGACAAAAGATCGTGACGCGAAAAGGGCGGATTCACATTCGTTTTAAATTTTAATAAGACGAAAGGCACTGAATTGTGGCGTATGCCTGTTAGGGTGTATCTATCTGATTMTATTATAAAAATTTACAATTTCAGGCAGGCATAAAGACACAATAGGGCGCTGGTTTGGCAGGTTTTGCCCCAGCATTGTCGAAAAGCGGCACGCTAGAGTGAAATCACTGAGATCAAACGGCCATAATCAGGCTCACTTTGATGACAACTGCGACGGTAAGAAAAGAATCGCTCTGGATCTGCGTAGGTGCAATGCCCCGTCCATTGTGCTGATTTTATCCCCGCAGAGCGCAAACGGTGCAGGCAAAAGGACGGTAGGCCAAACTGCATCCGATCTTTTTGACCCTCAATAAAAAACGGGGCGTTTTCGCGATCTTGGGCGATAAAATTCTCATAAAAATCAACGCCGACCTCATAGGCTTCTTGGCTGATCGTTGGGCCGAYAAYGGCCGTGATGTTTTCGCGCGTGGCACCCAGGCCGACCATGGCGTCAATCGTTGCCTCGGATACCCCGCCAATCGCGCCTTTCCAGCCTGAATGCGCTGCACCGATTATGCCTGCGGYCTCATCSGCAAATAARATMGGSGCGCAATCGGCTGTTAAAATGCCCAAAACCACACCCTTGTCTTTGGTGACCATGGCATCGGCGCGGTGCATCTGGCAGTCGCTTTGCGCGTCAATCACCGCAACGCTTGCGGAATGGACTTGATAGACCGATTTTAAGATGTGTTTGGGAACACCTAACGCCTGTTTGACCCGCGCACGGTTTGCAGTGACATTCTCATGGCTGTCATTCGATCCAAAGCCGCAATTCAAACTGGCATAAAGCCCGCTTGAGGCACCGCCTTTATGGGTGAAAAATCCATGCGGTGTGGTCAGGTTCTCTGCGGTGATAAATTCAGGCTTCATGCGCTTAGTCCTGCAATCGGGGCGGCAGTTTTAGGGGTTAAGCCTAACACTTTGAACAGCTGGCCCATCTCTTGCGGGTGGGTCAGGCGTCTATGCGCCGTAATATGGTTTTCTAAGGCATCCCCTGAGAGTTTCGCCGCCAAGCTTTGTGCCCGCGCTGTGATCCCAAGGCGTTCGAGAAAAACCCCTTGGTCGGTTAGGGCGCTGGTGTTTGTGAATTTGGCGCAAGCAATGCTGAGAGCTTTAAAATCCACATGCGCAGTTAAATCACTGCGWCCACAATCGWGAAAGACATCGACGGGTTTATGGTTTTGCAGCGCTTGCAGGCTGTCGGTTGCCTGCTCCCAATAACCGTAATCAATGAACAGTGCCGCCCCGCCGTTAGTGTCAATCAGGCGTGCCAAGGATTGCGCGATTGCAAGGGCGCTGGGGCAGGTTTCGCGCACATCGCCCATGGCACCATCGCCCATCATTTCAATCGGGTGRTTTTTGCCGATTACAAACCCCAGTGCGTTATTTTCCGCCCCGACCATCTGTTCTTGCCAGCCATCCTGTGTGCGCACAAATTGGTGGATCGGCAGGCAGTCAAAAAACTCATTCGCGACAATAAACAACGGTGCGTCTTCGGGCAGGGCCACGACATCTGGCACCCATTGGGGGCTGTAATTCGCAAGGGTTTGTTGTTGGATATCTTTCAAGACTGGGCTGGTTTCAACAAGGGTGACTTGCACCGCGTCGTGGAAACCAGCGATATTTTTAGTGGCGTTTAGTACATCTGCCATTAATGTACCGCGCCCAGGGCCTAGCTCTGCCAAGATGCAACGGCTCGGTTGGCCTTGGTCCATCCAGGCTTGCGCGATGGTTAATCCCAGCATTTCGCCAAACATTTGGCTGATTTCTGGCGCGGTGATAAAATCGCCTTTAGCACCGATAGGAATGTGGGTGGTGTAATAGCCTAACTCAGGGTGAAACAGGCATTGCGTCATATAGTCGGCGATGCTCATAGGGCCAAATTTGTCGATTTGACGTAGCAATATATCGGTCAGATCAGCCATTACGTGTTCGCGTATAGATTAGGATGGCGAGGCCTGCGATGATCATCGGGATCGACAGAATTTGCCCCATAGACAGCCCCAAACTATCGACATCTTGGCCAAAACGAATGACGTGTCCCCAAGGATTGGTCAGGTCGGTGAATTGCGCATCGCCTTGGCGAAAGCCTTCGACAATCGTGCGGGCAACCCCGTAGCCCAGAAAGAACACACCAATGGCGGCACCTGCGGTTTTAAACAGCCCCTTGCGGAACACCAAAAAGGCGAGGATTGCGAAGAGTAGTATCCCTTCAAGCCCTGCTTCATAGAGCTGTGACGGGTGGCGTGAACACACAGTTTCCAGCCACCATATCGGGCAGTCTTGTGCGGCTTGGGTCGGAAAGCTTACCGCCCAAGGCACTTGGGTCGGGCGTCCCCAGAGTTCGGCATTGATGAAATTTGCCATGCGTCCAAAGAACAACCCGATCGGGACGGCAAAGGCCATGGTGTCGCCGACTGACCATGGGTTGAGTTTGTTTTTCCAACAAAACAACCAGCCAGCGACGATTACGCCCAAGAAGCCGCCATGAAACGACATGCCGCCTTCCCATGTGCGCAATATGCGGCTGGGATCGGCTAGAAATTCGGCGGGTTGGTAGAAGAATACATAGCCCAAGCGGCCGCCGATGATGGTGCCGATGATGATCCATGTCAGCAGGCTGTCGACTTGGTCACGGGTCATCGGTGGGGTGTTATCTTTCCACAGATCGACACGTGCGACCAATTTGTTAATCCACCACATGCCGATCAGGAATGCGGCGATATAGGCCAATGCATACCAGCGGATTGCCAGCTCAAAGCCGAATATATCAAAGGCAATCAACACAGGRTCGATGTTTGGAAAGGGTATMAGGGCGTGTAARGTCATATCCGCATACATCGTGCGAATGGTCGCGATGTCAAGTCAGTGTCTTGGCATTTGTACAAAGAACGCCCATATACGGATCAGACCCAGACCAGCTGGAATTAGAACGGAGTAGTCAAATGCAAACCCGCAATAAATTTTTCGATGACATGAGCCAAATGATGACCAACGCCATGGGTGTGGCACAAGGGGCAAAAGGTGAGGCTGAAAATGCGGCAAAATCTTTGATGGATCGCTGGTTGGCAGATCGTGATTTCGTGACCCGTGAAGAATTTGACGCGGTACGCGCGATGGCGGAAAAAGCGCGGCTTGAGAACGCGGCTTTATCAGCCCGTCTAGACGCGCTGGAAACTAAGAAAAAGTCACCAGCGCGCAAATCTGCGGCAAAAAAAACTTAGCCGCAACAGGCTTTGCCCAAGGCTTTTAGGCGCCAGTAGTTATAAGGCAGGGGTGCCAAGAAACCTGCGACCAACATGATGGGGATGACCCAAAGTGTCAGCTGTGCGCCGCCTGTGGCGATGACATCGACGATGTTCATTGCGGCTTCCATGGCGACCATGGATATGAATGACATGCCGATGGCGGTCTTAAAGGCCAGTTTGGCGGGCATTTGGCGTGATAATATATAGGTCTCTAGCGCGATTGATGTCATCAACCCGTTTACGATTGCCAAAGCCATGATCGCGATTGTTGGCCATGGGATACCGCTGACCTGAAAAAACAGAATCGTTGCCATGTCGCCGATGGAACATCCTAATAGACACCACATGGTGTTGATCGAGGCTTGGCGCCATGTTTTTTTGTTGCGCCAGTCTATGTTTAGTCGTGTTGCAATTGCCGTCATAACGACATCCTTTTCATTGTGTTTAACTATGGTATAAACCTTCCAGTAACTAGAAGGTCAAGGGCATAGATATGAATATTGGTGATATTGCAAAACGGGCAGACTTACCGACCAAGACGGTACGGTATTATGCCGACCAAGGCTTGGTAAATCCTGCGGGTCGCAATGCGGCGGGGTACCGTATTTATGATGCCAAAGCGCTGCGCAAACTGATCTTCGTGCGCCGCGCCCGTGCCATGGGGTTTTCGATCAAAGAATGCAAAAAGCTTTTGGGGCTGTATGAAGATCAAAGCCGTGCCAGCGCAGACGTGCGCAAAATTGCCGCTGAGCGTCTGGCCGAGGTGACTGTGAAGCTCGAAGAATTGTCCAAGCTGAAAGAAGAACTGACCTTACTGGTGAACAATTGCCACGGCGATAATCGCCCTGATTGCCCGATTTTGGAAAGTCTTGAGAAGGACGCGTAGGGTTTTTACCCCCTAAATTTAACACTTTATTAACAATCACACCCCGATTTCGATATTTTCTGTGGATAGTTTCACTTTTTCTGTGGGTATCCTGCTTTTCACTAAAATTTTTCCTTTACAGGATCGCCTTTGTGTAACACCATATCTAGTAAGGAAAGCGGTCATACCCGCGATACCTTGTGAGGCTTCCGCTATATAGTGGGTGCCTCCCTCCTAAAATAAAGGTTCTGAGGGGACGGGCATGGCAAATACAGACGAATTTCTAGGCACGCAAGACGTACATCCAATTGATGTTGTTGAGACATTGGCACAGCATTACGAATGGGATTTTGACCGTGTCGGCGAAGATCAAATCGCGATGGCGATTGAAGGTTCTTGGCGGACTTATTCGATCACTCTGGCGTGGTCGCAATTCGATGAAACCCTACGCATGGTTTGTACCTTCGAGATGGAACCACCAGAGGACCGTATCCCCCAGCTCTACCACGCTTTGAATGAGGCCAATGACGGATCATGGTCAGGCTCGTTCTCGTTATGGCAAGAGCAAGGCTTGATGGTGTTTCGCTACGGATTGTTGCTGGGCGGCGAAGCCACAGCAGGGTCGGAACAAATCGACCAGATGTTAACAGCCGCAGTGCGGTCATGTGAGCGCTACTATCCTGCATTCCAATTGGTCTGCTGGGGCGACACACCCGTGCCAGAGGCCATGAAAATTGCCATGGGTCAAACCTACGGTCGCGCTTGATTTCTGACTAAGATTCGCAGAATGTCACCCAAACGTTAGAATGATAAGGTCAGGGCGACAATGGAACTAAATGATATTAACGAACACGGGCTTGTGCTGTTGGGCTGTGGCAAAATGGGATCGGCCATGTTGCAAGGCTGGCTTGCCCAAGGGTTGGCACCAACATCTGTCTATATTCTTGATCCTAAACCTTCGGCTTGGGTGCAATCTTTGCACGATGATGCAGGGCTACATCTAAACACACCGCTACCTGCCGCGCCGTCTGTCTGTGTGCTGGCGGTAAAGCCGCAGATGATGGGTGATGC
>NVSA01000124.1 GCA_002401045.1 Paracoccaceae bacterium | reverse complement strand
TTGCCCAAGTATAGATTTATCCACCACTACCATAAAAAAACCCGAACGCATCCCCACGCGCTCGGGTCTTAAGTGTAGCCTAGCGTCTACCTCTTAGCTTAGGAAATCTGGATTATCCGCCAGAACCTTTGCTTCATGACCTTTCAGACTGGTGCGTGCTGCCGCCCCGAAACTGGCCGCATTGTTGCGTAGCTCTGGGAATAGCGCGAAGATTTCTTCACGAGATTCCTCAGCCAGCGCACCCATGCCAATTTCACCAGGGTGGAAGCTTTCAGAAGCCGCCCCATTGGCAAACACAATCTCATGGGTGTCGAACAACATGTGGAAATATTCCACGTTGCCGCCCTCTTGCACAAAGATCGTGTCGTTGTTGACCAAATGCTTGGCTGCTGCCAAAACTTCACGCTCGCCAAACAATAATTCCGCTTTCCAGCCTTCAACCAGCATTCTGTGCTGAGGTGAGACCATCAAGTCTGTTGTATTGGCCATCGCACCCGCTTTGATCAAGATCGGTGCAACATTGCCCTTGGCGGCAACCTTACGTGATCCAATCCAGCGCAATTCTTGCAGACCGTTGTCTTTGGTGACAACTTTGTCGCCCACAGCCAGATCTTGCACTGCAACCATACCTGCGGCTGTCTCGATCATCGTGTTGCGTGTGAAACACACAACCACGTTTTCGATTTCTTCAAAGGTAATGACCGTGCCGTCTTCCAACGTTACCGTACCATCTTCACGGTCATCGCTGGTGTAGCTTACGGCACCCGCAGTTGCCAAACCGTCTGCAAACAAGTTGGTCAGGTCAAGCACGTCACCCGTTGGGTTTGGCGCGCCTTCATAATCGTCGTTAGACGTATCACCTGGGTCTTCACCTTCGCCACCGTCTGATCCGTCGATAAAGATCGCCGTGCCGTCTGTGTCGTCACTGTTAATGATAAAGACATCATCACCGTGATCCCCAACAGCCGTGTCACCAGCCCCGACAACAAAGTCATCGTCGTCCAGACCGCCATACATTGTGTCAGCACCTGTGCCGCCGTCCAATGTATCTGAACCTTGACCACCTGACAGCTCATCTTCGCCAGAACCACCGTAAAGCGCGTCATTGTCGATACCGCCGTCGATCACGTCATTATCGTCGCCACCAAACAACACATCGTTGTCGTCACCGCCGAAAATCGTATCATTGCCAGCGCCACCATAAACCGTGTCCAGGCCGTTTGTTGGCTCAGGATCAGTCGCGTCCAGAACTTCACCGATACCCAATTCAGGCTCACCAAAGTTTTCAGCCGCGTTGATTGTGTCGTCGCCGTCACCACCGTAAATCAGGTCAGAACCGTGACCACCATCAATGCTGTCATCGCCTGCGCCGCCATAAATGTCGTCGTCGTCGATGCCGCCATCAATTGTGTCGTTATCCGCACCACCGTAGATCGTGTCAGCATCATCACCTGTTGTGATAACATCTTCACCGGCACCACCATAAACAGTATCACTGCCGTCGGTTGTGTTTGGATCGATGAACGGGAATGTTGGATCGTCGTTTTCATAATCGGTAAACGTATCGATACCCGTGTTGATTGTGTCGTTGCCGTCACCACCGTAAACTTCGTCAGCACCTTGACCTGCATTGATCACGTCGTCGCCGTCGCCACCTTCAACATAGTCATCATCAATGCCACTGTCGATTGTGTCATCGCCTGTGCCGCCGTAGATCGTGTCAGCGTCATCACCTGTTGTGATGTCGTCATTGCCAGCACCGCCGTAAACAACGTCTAGATCATCTGATGGGTCTGCATCGGGGTCGATATCGAAAATGTCATAAGGCGATGGGGCATCAAAGCCCGTGTCGATTGCATCATCATTACCACCAGAGGTGTTAATAACATCGTCACCAGAACCCCCTATAACCGTGTCACTACCATCATTGGTGGTAATATCGACACCGCCCGTTGTGTCTTCGGCATCAACAACATCGTCGCCAGCACCAGTTTCAACCGCTTCGATTTCTGCAAATTCAGCGATGTCACCGTTTGGTGTCTCAACTGTACCGCTTTCATCGCCATCAAAAACAATCTCGATGTCTTCAGGTGTGCCAACAGTATCAAGGGTGTCGTAATCATCGCCACCTTCGCCACCGTAAATGTCATCACCGTCGAATTCGTCAGAATTTAGCTGGATTGTGTCAGCATCATCGCCGCCATAAATCTCATCTGCGCCGTCACCACCTGTGATCGTGTCATCGCCAGCGTAGCCGTAAATGATGTCGTCATCGCCGTCTGCACCGTCAATTGTGTCGTCGTCGCCGTCAACATAGCCGATTGCCATGATGTCGTCGTCGTCTGTACCATCAACGATCAAATCGTCTTCGATCTCATCCAATGTGTCGAAATAAATGTCACCAACATTGATTTGGTGCGCGCCTTCGCCAGCACTGCCATATTCAATAACGATCTGAGAAACAGGACCCGCAATTGAAACAACCAGTGAACTAAGGGCTTCTTCTGAACCATATGTGCCGCCCGTCCCTGTGGCTGTATCGCCTGTAACGGTTTGCGCAGTTGTTGGCGTCAAAGTTACCTCAACAGGGTTACCCTCGGCATCAAAAGCCGTGATTGTAACCGCGTCGGCATAATCCGCGCTCATGTCCAAACCGTCGATACGGAAATAAACATTATCAACATTATCGCTTAATTCTGAGCCTGTATTGGCTGAAAAATCGATTGTCGCTGTGATCGTCGGATCGTAATCGCCATCACTGCCGTAATCGCTGTACAACTTCAAAGAGCTGTCCGCGTCTTCATCGGCACTGGCAAAAACTGTTTGATCAACAACAAACGCATCCGCGTCGCCGCCTTCTTGGTCATTAAACGAAATCGTGGCMGAAATATCGCCCATGTCGTGGGTGACCCCAGCTTCAATAGACGTCCAGTTTGGTGCGACAGCTTCCCAGCTTAAAACATTTTCTTGTACAGGCATTTTATTGCTCCTTCACCCTTCGGCATACTCGTTAAACAGTTACACATTTACCCGAAGGCAGTTTCCCAAATCATCCGTGACCAATCCACACTTGGCATCGCAGMGATGCCTTGTTGACGCATGGTTCCRTCACAATTGCATTCATAAATGACACATTCTGCCRTWTTGTAAAATTTATTTTTGCAATAGTTGAAAAAATGATTATTAACGAAACAATAACCATCTTTAGGAGTTAACTACTTGGTCATACTGCACCTATCTGCCTTATTTCACTGCATTTTATCGCCTTTTGGTTGTGAGTAACCCGATGCCAGAGAAAAGTGACAAAGGATCATCGGTAAAAACCCTCACAGTTTTCGAAGTGATTCTAAGAAAAGGCCCGATTAAGCCCGCTGAAATATGTCACGAATGTGGCCTAAATCGCAGTGCCGTGCACCGCGCGATACATGTTTTGATTGAACAAGGTTGGGTGCGTAGTTTGCTGGGTGATCGGTCCTGCGTAGCGACTTATAAGTTCGATAAACTGGCGGTTGATGCGGTCTATAGCCAACCGATCCAAGACCAGATTTACCCCCTGCTTAAAGAGCTGTGTAATGCGCATTACCTACACGGCGATATCGCATTTCTGCTGGGTGCCAATCAGGTGAAGCTGGTGGAAAGCACCGATAGCAAAGCCAAGATCAATTCGGATCTATCGCTTGTCACCACCGACATTGCCACGGCGATTTTCAGCATTATGGAGCCTGAACAAATCACCCGTATCACCTCACGTGCCCTGAATGCTGTCAGCAAAGATGAGACCGACGAGATCACATCTGGGCGGCTTGCGGCGCGTATTTTGCAAGCACGTCGCGACGGCAATTTGGCATGGTCGACCGATTTCTCAATTCTCAGCATCCCGTTTCGGGATAGCGAGCAATTGTTTGGTGCGGTGCGATTGCGCCAGAAAACCGCAACCAGCACGGGCAAGCAAATCCTGACCTATGTCGGATCGGAACTGCAACGYAGCCTGCCCGATATTTTTCAATGACCGCAGATAATTCCAGCTTGCAACTTAGCCGCCTAGAAATTAAACAGAACCCCATGCTGACATCTCTTTTTAAAAAACTGACAAATTCGAATGAAACCCCGCTAAGCACATCGGACACAAGTCTGGCCTTGGCAGTCTTGATGGTGCGCATTGCGCGTAGCGATGATGACTATGATAGCGTTGAGATTGACCAGATTGACACGGTTATAAGTCAGCATTTCAAACTCAGCGCCACCGATGCAAAGCAGATCCGCACCCAAGCTGAAGAGCTGGAAAAAGTGGCCCCTGACACCGTGCGTTTTACCCGCACCATCAAAGACGGCGTGCCGTTTGAAGATCGTGTCGGCATTGTCAAAGCACTGTGGTCTGTCGTTCTGGCCGATGGTGCCCGCGATGAGAATGAGGACGGCTTTATGCGTTTGGTTGCAAACCTGCTGGGCGTCAATGACCGCGACAGTGCCTTTGCCCGCCAAGAGGCGCAGGCAGCACAAAGCTAAGCCTTTGATTTACCCATTATTTTAGCTAAAATCTGCCCTTGAAATGGAGCGGTCTAACGACGCTCAGCCATTACGGAACGTCATCAAACATTCACAAAAAACAATTAGTGACAGGCCAAGTGATTACTACTAAAATAAAACTAAGTTTCGGAATTCACGAAAGAGTGCCTATGTTAAAACGCGACCTTCACCAAGCAGAACCCATTCCAGAAGAAGCCCGCGCCTATATCGATGCGCTTTTGGAAAGCGGTGATTTATTTCGCTACCACGCGGCAAAAGATGCGCCCGTGACCCTGCTAGAACAAGAATTCGCCGACATGATGGGGGCAAAATACGCCTTGGGCGTGGSGTCMTGKTYTRMSGSTYWRNNCCKCAGSSYCRWGNGCRMTSGATTTACCACAAGACGCCAAGGTTTTGATCCCCGCCTTTACCTTTGCCGCTGTACCATCCTCTGTCGTACATGCCAATTGCACCCCTGTTTTGGTTGAAGTCGGCGATAATTACCGCATAGATTTAGACGATTTTGAAGCCAAATTCACCGATGATATTGCTGCCGTTATGATCAGCCACATGCGTGGTCACACCTCTGNAMATGKACRMNAYCWARRMRCTSWSTKWCYRRSNTAAKGKNCNGCTSATYKWWKACRMGRNGSATYMTYYGGSKWYWACTTGGCATGATAAAAAAATCGGCACGATTGGCGTGATCGGCTGTTTCAGCTTTCAATCCTACAAGATGATTAACGGCGGCGAAGGCGGCATTTTAATCACCGATAGCGACGATCTATATGCCCGCGCGGTCATCATGTCGGGCGCTTATGAAGACAACTGGCGCAAGCACGGCGTTGATTGCAATACATTTTCCAAATATCAAAACGAATTGCCGCTGTATAACACCCGCATGAGCAACCTTGCAGCCGCCGTCATTCGCCCGCAGCTTTGCCAAGTGGAACGCCGCGTAGCAGATGGCTTAAAAAACCACGATTTTTTAGCCGAACAACTTAATGCATCGGCGCATTTATCCGTGCCAGCCCCGCTTGGCCCTGAACGTCGCGCGCCTGATAGCATCCAGTTTAATCTGGTCGATTTCAGCGATGACCAAGCCCGCCGCCTGATGGCACATGCGGCGCAAAACGGCATAAAGCTGAGCGTTTTTGGCCTGCACAGCGGCAATGCCCGCGCCTATTGGAATTGGAAATTTTTAGGCGATCCACCCAGCTTGCCCAAAACAGATGCCATGTTGCGGGTCGCTTGTGATGTACGCCTGCCCGCCGCCTTAACCCAAGACCAAGTTCAAGCCGTTGCCGATATTATCTTGGATGCTGTCGCCCATGTAAAACAGTCAAAAGCAGCCTAAAGCGCCTCTTGCACAAAAAGCTTTCCTTGCATCCAAGGGAAGTTTTTCAAGCAAGGATCAACCAGCATATTTTGCACTAAAGGTTTGATTTCACTGACAATATCACGCGGGATACTGTCTAGGACATCGCGCCGTGCAATCAGGGATATACTACGCGATAGCGCTTTGAACGGCAGCGGCACAATATCCACATTACCGTGGAAACGTTGCGCACGCATATAGCCCAGCGGCGTGGTAATCGTCCAACCAGCCCCCCCCGCAACCATGCACATGATCGCATGATAGCTGTCAAATTCGAATTTATTGGGCAGATTAATGCGCAATCGTGCCAGATGCGACTCGATCTGACGCCCCATCATTTGACGCGATGAATAGCGGATATACGGCATCGTTAAAAGCTGTTCCATCGTATCGTGTGCGGGATCAATCACCCCCTTGGGGATCGCCAGCACAAAGGGTTCGGTCAGGATCGGGTAGACCTCCATCCAATCCGCCGTCACGTCCAAATCTGCGACCACAACCACATCCATTAAACGGGCTTCCAGATCGGCGGCCAGCCCATAGCTCGACCCGCTTTCCAACAAGAACTGACAGCCTGTCAAAACCTCTGACAGGTTCGCCATTAATGCAGGGGTTACATCGGCATCGAAATCGTCAATCATTCCCAAACGCAGGCGGATCATTTGGCT